>NZ_QUGO01000019.1:0-69787 GCF_003479105.1 Blautia sp. AF19-13LB | reverse complement strand
TTAGTATTGACTTTTTATTTGCAGGCTAAAGTAACGAGAATGCGACGCGCCGTTTTCAAAAGACACCTACAAAACCCTCTTCGACTGGATCGACCAGAACCATTTTTCGACGGGCCAGTATTCCTACAAAGAAGCAGTGATCGACGAACTGGCAACGGCGTCTGTGAAAGAATATGTGACGAAGATATCGGTACAGGTGTTTCGTACGTGAAACGTTTTTTATCAAGCAAAAAAAGCCAGAAGCAAACGATACACAGCGTTTCTGGCTTTTCTTATTTTTGACTTTTATTTCTGACCCAAAGGGTCCAGGAACGCAACGTCTGCCTGTGCGGAAACGATCTTACCGCAGTCGGAAAACGAACCGCCCTGTTTTATTCGTGGATTTTTCTGGTATTACACATTTTAACAAATTCCGGATCAAAATGTTTTACCGCAGTTCCCTGATAGCCGAGATCCAGTGAGCTGATTCTCTGCATTTCCTCTTCGGTCAGTGTAAAATCCCAGATCTGAAAATTCTCTTCGATTCTCGTCTTGTGAACCGATTTCGGAATGACCACAACGCCGCGCTGTACATTCCAGCGCAGAACAATCTGTCCTACGGTCTTTCCGTGTACGTCAGCGATTTCTTTTACCATCTCGTTTTCAAACGGATTGTGACGGCCTCCACCGAGCGGTGCCCATGCCTCCGGCACAATCTGATACTCTTCCATAACTTTTAACGCCGGCTCCTGCGTGAAGTACGGGTGCATTTCAATCTGATTTACCATAGGACGGATTGCTACTGTTTCGCAGAAGTTGGCCAGCACATGAGGATAAAAATTGGAAACACCGATGGCTCTTAACTTTCCTTCTTTGTATGCATCCTCCATAGCACGCCATGCACTGAAATAATCTTTCATTGCCTGGTGCAGCAAATAAAGATCAAGATATTCCACGCCAAGCGTCTCAATCGAATGATCGATGGCTTTCTTTGCCATTTCATAATTCTGCATATCCTGAACCCACATCTTGGATGTGATGAACAGTTCTTTGCGGGTGCAGATTCCTTCTGCAATCGCCTCACGGACGGCTTCCCCAACGGCATCTTCATTTGTATAAGAAGCCGCCGTGTCGATCAGACGATAGCCCGCCCGGATGGCATTTAATACAGATTCTTTGCACTCTTCTTTATCTCTTACCTGAAAAACCCCAAAACCCTCCATCGGCATTTTTATACCATTTGTCAATACTTTATATTCCATTTTTGTTTCCCTTTCTTATCAAATAAATGCAGTAAACACATGTTCTTCCATCTTTGGCAGGCCGTATTTATTTTATTTCTGGCTGTCCAAATCGATCTTCATATTCACATATGCTGCCAGTTTTTCCTCATCCGGGTAATAGTAACGCACGTTTTTATTCAGGCCTTCCATTTTCTTCATCTCTTCGTCGGTCAGTTCGAAACCGAAGATATCGAGGTTTGCCTTGATGTGCTCCGGATTCGTAGAACCCGGGATGACGATATTTCCAACCTGGGTGTGCCATCTTAAGATCACCTGCGCGGTGCTCTTTTCATATTTTTCCGCAAGTTCTTTGACAATCGGCTCCTCAAGCAGTGCATGATCACCGTGTCCCAACGGATACCATGCCATCACACGGCAGCCGCACGGAGCAAGTGCGGAAATAGTCTCCTCATCGCGGTAATACGGATGCGCTTCCATCTGGATCACATGCGGTTTGATTTCGCACTCTTCCAGCAGTTTTTTCAACTTTTCACCCTGGAAATTGGAAATACCGATAGCTTTGATTTTGCCCTCTTTGTACGCTTTTTCCAGTTTGCGGTAGCCTGCCATAAAGTCGCCTGCCGGCTGATGGATAAACATCAGATCGATGTAGTCGGTTCCAAGCAGTTCCAGGCTCTTTTCTACCGTTCCTTCTGTCAGATACTGGCTCGCCCATATTTTGGTCGAGATGAAAATGTCCTCTCTTGCCACACCGGATCTTTTAACTCCGCGCCCAACTGCACGCTCGTTCATATAAGCCTGTGCAGTATCAATCATGCGGTATCCGCATGCTAATGCGTCCACAACCGCCTGCTCTGCCTGATCCGGTGTCATCATAAAAGTTCCGATTCCCACTGCCGGGATCTGCACCTGATTGCTTAATGTAAAGTTCATCATCATAACCTCCCTGTTTTATTTTGATGTGTGATATTTTGTTATTTCCCTGTCTTTGTAGCTTTAGTTTATCACCCGGGAGTTGCTACCGATCAAGGACTTTTTTGAAAAAAATCCCTAAAATCTAATCGTTCATTCCTGTTTCGGATCGACTCAAATGTTTGCAAAAACGTCATACCATGAATCCCTTATCCATAGTATGACGTTTTTCTTCTCTGCATTTTGTTTTCTATTTTTTTATCTTTTCAATCCTGCATTCATGTTCTTTCGTCCTTTTATTATAGTTGATCCCCACAAGAAGAAGATCTCCTGTGTATTCCAGAATAGAATCCGGATATTTTTTGTCCCGGATCTGTTCCATAGCTGTATCTGTGCTTTTGTTCCACTTAAGTTCTACCAGCAGCGCCGGATAACTTGTTTTGTATTCCGGTTTCGGAAGATAAACAAAATCTGCAAAACCGCGCCCAGCCGGCAGCTCTCTTATCGGTTTGAAATAATACTGCATAGAGCTTAAATATGCTATCGTAAGCACGCTGCTCAGGGAATTTTCATCATTATATTGGATCACCGAACTGTACTCCTGATGAATTCTCTCTACGCCATCCGCTACCGCTTTTTCATCCATATCCAGGGTTGCATCCAGCAGATCTGTGGATTCCTTCTGAAAAGTAATCATTTCATTCCATTTGTTGCGTTTCACCGCATTGTTTAGTTCATGTCTGATTTCCTCATTCGGAATAAAAACCTGCTGCCTGTCCTGATCGTAAGCCAGATATCCGAGATGGATCAAATACGTCAGTATATCATCCCGGTTGGCAAAGCTTACAGTATCATTCTGGAAAGACGTCACATCCACATCCACGGCGGCCCCCGACATCATTTCTATAATAGCTGCCCTCAGTCCGTCGAAATTCATGTTAATCAGTGGCACGATTGCTTCATAGCTACCGGTATTGGACCAGTAGCTTTTATATTTTCCGTTCAGCATCAGGCTGACAACGGCTTTGGGATTATATACCTGATACCCTTCCAGAGAATATCCATCATACCATGATTTCACCTGTTCATAGTTCTGTCCGTACCGGTCGCATAAATCATGCACTTCCGCTTCTGTAAAGCCAACATACGGTGCCATTCTTCCTGCATCCAGCATGGTGAATTCTTCGAAATTGTTGAGGGCGGACTGTGTCTTTAATTTCTTGATCGGCAGAATTCCTGTCAGATACGCCAGTGCAATATATTTTGACGGTTCCGATCCTTTGAACATGCCTCTTAAAAAATCAATATATTCTTCCTGCACTTTATGGTTCTGCGCTTCATCTCGGATCAGTACATCCCATTCATCGATGATGACAACAAATTTGTTTCCCGCAGCAGCCTTAATATAGGACATCGCCCCATAAACCGTCTTCACAGTATCCGGAATCAGTTCTCCGTATTTTTCCTTCAGTTCCTGCAGAATTCCGTTATTGATATATTCCACAACGCAATCCGCATTTCCGGCATCCATCATGCACCACTGGACATCAAAATGAATCACATCATACTGGTTCAGATGTTTTTCAAAGGACTCCGCCTTATGAATCGCATAGTCCGCAAACAGTTCTCTGGAATCACTGCCTTTGCTGTAATATGCCGACAGCATCTCCGCTGTGATTGACTTTCCGAAACGCCTCGGACGGCTGCTGCAGATAAATTTTGATGTAGTACTGATCACTCTGTTGGTATATTCCAGAAGCGGTGTTTTATCTACATAGATTTCTGAATGAATGACTTCCGAAAATGCTTCATTTCCCGGATTTAAAAATCTTCCCATGGCGGCCTCCTTCCTGTTCACATTGTGATCTTTCCTGTATTCATTATACACGGAAAGAACTCCGATGGGTAGACTTTATCCTGCAAAAAATGCTGCACCACAGATTCTCCCAAACAATCAAAAAACAGAGCGAAAATCTCCTGGACTTTCACTCTGCTTTTGCTTCTTTTACAGTTTTGCGCGGAAGAACGCACAGATTTCGTCCCACACTTCCTTCTGGAAGAAACGAAGATCTGCGTGGTCGGCATCCTCGATCGAAAGCAGTGTGACGTCACATCCCGCTTTTTCCAGTTCGTCGTGCAGTTCCTCTCCCTGTCCGAACGGAACGGTATGGTCATCCTCTCCGTGGATGATCAGAAACGGCGGTGCGGCTTTTGTCACGAAGCTGACCGGACAGCACGCGAGCGCTTCTTCCGGATGGCGCATCACGTTTTTGCCCATCAGAAGGGATTCCGGAGATGCCGCACACTGCTCCGGATCACTGTACGGGAATCCGCGGAAATCGGTCGGCGGGTACCACGGGCAGGCGGCCTGTACGGCACTGGAATATTCCAGATTTTCTCCCACATCATAAACGGGATCTGTCGCAAGCGCTGCCATGCAGGTCAGATAACCGCCCGCAGATTCTCCCATCACACCGATGCGGTCCGGATCAATGTTGAAGCGATCGGCATGTGCACGCAGATAACGGATTCCTGCTTTCACATCCTGCAGCGGCGCCGGAAATTTTGCCTCATTGCTTGTGCGGTATTCTACCGATGCAACAACGAATCCCTGCTGTGCCAGTACGGACAGATAGGCAAGATGTGCTGAGCGGTCCATCTGGATCCAGGCCCCTCCGCAAATCCATACCACACACGGATATTTTCTGGTGTTATCCCGCGGGTAAATCAAATCCAGCTTCAAATCCTGCACCGTATTTCCAAACCAGGCATCCGCCTGTGCAAATGTAATTCCTGTTGTGACGCAGAATTGTGGTTTTTCTGCTTCTACCTGAATTCTTCTTCTCATGTAATAAAACCCCCATATTTCTGTTTTCCTGACCGTTCGTCGCAGCCTCCGGCCGGAAATCACCTTTTTTGTTTACTTCTCCTCCATTGCCTTTTTGATCGCACCAAGCAGCTCCTCATACGTCTCATACGCCGGGATCTGCGGATAGTCGGCTTTGATTTTATCGGTCGAGCGGAACAGAAAACCTGCCTTACTTGCCTGAATCATGCCAAGGTCATTGTAGGAATCGCCGCTTGCGATCGTCTCAAATCCGATGGACTGCAGTGCTTTTACGGTGGTGAGCTTCGACTGCTCGACTCTCATTTTAAATCCTGTGATCTCGCCGTCGTCTGCGACTTCCAGAGAGTTGCAGAACAGCGTCGGATAGCCCAGTTTTTTCATCAGCGGTGCGGCAAATTCCGTAAAGGTATCGCTGATCAGGATCACCTGGGAGAAAGTGCGCAGCTCGTCAAGGAACTCTTTTGCACCCGGCAGCGGATCAATTTTTTCAATCGTAGCCTGAATTTCTTTCAGTCCAAGGCCATGCTCTTTTAAGATTCCAAGTCTCCATCTCATCAGTTTATCGTAATCCGGCTCGTCGCGTGTCGTTTTTTTAAGTTCCGGGATTCCGCTTGCCTCCGCAAATGCGATCCAGATTTCCGGTACCAGTACTCCTTCTACATCCAGACATGTAATATACATTGTTATGATCCCCTTTCCTGCGCTGCCCGCCTTGTTTAGCGACGGGGTTTTGTTTTTTTTCACAACATCACTTTACCACACTATATCATAGAATCCATATCACTGCAAATTAAAATCACGTTTTATTTTTTTATACGTATATATCTCTCTAAAATTACATTCTTTTTACAAAATCGTTGTTTTTTACAAATTCATATATTTATTT
Source organism: Blautia sp. AF19-13LB (assembly GCF_003479105.1). Lineage (NCBI taxonomy): Bacteria > Bacillati > Bacillota > Clostridia > Lachnospirales > Lachnospiraceae > Blautia > Blautia sp. AF19-13LB. The sequence goes on along the minus strand of NZ_QUGO01000019.1, from coordinate 63,918 downwards.
ATATGTTTTTTGACTATTGATTTATTTTTCATATATTTATATAATAATTACAAGCATTTTTATTAATTTTCTATTTTATCATCCATATTAACGAACGAATTTACTTTTCAGATAGTGCACTAATCTAAGGATAAATAAAAAACTAAAACCATCCAACAATACTTATGAAAGGAGACCACTCATCATGAAAAAATTAAAAACATGTCTTGCATTTTTTATTTGTTGTATTCTGCCCTTAAATATGGGAATTTGCAATGTAAAGGCAGATAATAATGTTGTTCTATCTAACAAAGCATATCTATTAAAAACCGGAATGCCACAAAAGGAAATAGAAAAGCTGGATGATGACGTCATGCAGTTCATTGTGGATGACTTAAAAAGTGGAGGTAAACATTTTGAATATATTAATTCAAATATCGAAAATCAAATATCGATACTCAGTAGCGAAACTTTAACCGGTATTTCCTTTACTGCATCAGCTTTTAAAAATGCATCAACCATTTATATCTATCCAACATACGAGTTTACTTCTAATAAACAACCTCGCGGAAAAGACAGTTTTTCTTTTCAATTAGGCGCTGCTATGAGACCGTATGAATATGGTGGAAAATTATGGTACAAAGATAATACTATGAACGATTGGAAAGTCGGTGGAACTCTTACTGCAAATAATCAGCAATTATCTGGTGCTGAATTTTCAGGGAGTCAACTAGGAACACCCGACTATGCCATGAAGCTTAAAGGTGTTACATACTGTCACGCTACTGCAGGTAATAGCAGTGATAAAAGAATTGTAATGGGATACTTATATAATCCCCAGAAAACCGGCTACAGTATCTCTTTTTCCTACAACGGTGGTGGAATTAGCTACTCTCCATCAGGAACAGCCTATACTGCATATAAAACAATGAACCTAAGTTATTAAACTTTCATTCACCACATACAAGTACATTTAATTTCTAATTACTCTTTCAAAGTAACAATTTGCCTATCCAGAAGCACAAATTTCTCTGATAGGCAAATTGTGTTTAAGGTATTTTCAAGTAATTTAAGTAAAATCATGAGCAAGTCGCCATTACTCGTAGAAAAACGGGCAGATTATGAATGTTTTAGGAATTGCAGGAACAAAAAGTACAGAACAACCATTCAAAAAAACTTTTAAATCCGGCATCAACTGAATAAAGCCATAAATAAGAGGTAACTCATTATGAAAAAAATCAAATTTTTATTTTTCACCCTGTTATTCTGTTTTTCTGTTCCAGTCAAAGCAGACACTGCATTCGAAAATGACGATACGGTATTGTGCTCTTTTTTAAAAGAAAACGTACCAGAAAATGCTTCGCCAATAGAATCCAGTTTAGAAAACGAGTATCGAAAAACTTCTTCCAAACCTATCGATTTCTATTTTTTTAAACGATCTGAAAAGACAAAAAGTTTCCAAGATCTGTATGCCGCAAATGTACTCACCTATCAGGAAAAATCAGATCGTTCTTTGTTATATCAGACAGTTTTCGATTTTCAAAATATAACCCAGGTAAGAACTGCGAAAGAAGACTTTATCCGTCTGGAGACAGATCCACTGATGTATCTTTTTGAATTAGAAAAAGCAGAATTGTGGACTCGGAACAGCACGGAAGAACCCTGGACGCTGGAACGGAAAATCACAACGCCTGGAAATCCAGATTTTTATCTTCCTTATAGCCAGTTTTCTTCTGATAAAAAATATTTTCGAATTCTGGCATCTTTTTCCTGGAGCCCGAGCCCTGCTGAGGAAAGCGAAGTTTCTTCGCCAGAATATCATTGCATTTATACCTCTGTGTATCCGGTATATCAGATTCCGGTGAAAGTACTCGTTTTGATATGCGGAGGCGCAGCTTTCTTCTTTCTCTACCGGAGACACAAAAAAAATCATATCTCCCAAAAAGATGTTCCGTAAGCTGCGCCTTTTCAACATGTTTTCGTCACTGTTCAGAGCCAACTTCCAAAATGCTACGCATCTCATCGGTGTGGCTTTATCTGCTTTTCATCGCATCCCGAATCCGCTCCAGTGCCTCGGTCAGGGTTGCGCGCGGGCAGGCGATGTTGATCCGCTGGAAGCCGCGACCGCAGTCTCCGAAGATCTTGCCGCTGTCGAGCCACAGCTTCGCCTTGTTGATGATCAGGTCTTCCAGTTCGTCGACAGAAAGCCCCGTCTTGCGGAAATCGAGCCATACGAGATATGTTCCCTCCAGGTCGATCATCTTCACGCCCGGAAGCTGCTCCTCCACATACTGCCTTGTAAATTCTGCATTTGCCTTCACATAGGAAAGCATTGCCTCATACCACTCCTCGCCCTTATTATATGCCGTCTCGCATGCCACCAGACCCATCACACCAAGCTGGCTCGTTCCGGCTGCATCGAGCTGTTTCCGGAATTTCGCACGGAGTTCCGGGTTGGCGATAAAGATGTTTGACATCATCATACTTGCCAGATTGAATGTCTTACTCGGCGCGGTGCAGGTGATCGTGATGTCCTCGTACTCTTTTTTGATCGCAGCAAACACCTGATGCTCGCCCTTAAAAATGAAATCTCCATGGATCTCATCACTTACAACGGTCACGCCGTACTGCACGCAGAGATCGCCGATCGCCGTCAGCTCCTCTTTCGTCCAGACTCTTCCGACCGGATTGTGCGGATTGCAGAGGAAAAAGAGCTTTACGTTTTCAGCTTTCAGCTTCTCCTCGAAATCCGCCACATCCATGTGATAGCGGTTATCATCGCCGAGCACCAGCGTGCTGCTGACAACTCTTCTGCCGTTATCCGCAATGACTTCCGAAAATGGATAGTAAACCGGTGACTGGATCAGCACGGCATCCCCAGGCGCGGTGTAAGCTTTGACTGCCATCGCAAGTGCAAACACAACGCCCGGCGTTTTGATCAGCCATTCTTCTTTCGGCTCCCAGTTGTGATGGCGTTTCATCCATCCCGCAACGGCCTCAAAATACGGAGTCTGCGCATCGCTGTAGCCGTAAATGCCCATTTTCGCACGCTCTACCAGCGCATCCTCGATGTAGGAGGATGTCTCAAAGTCCATGTCCGCCACCCACAGCGGCAGCACGTCGGCTGGCATACCGCGTTTTACTGCGAAGTCATATTTTAAACAGTCTGTATTTTTTCGGTTGATGATTCTGTCAAAATCAAGATTTCTTTCCGTCATTTTTCTCTTCCTCAATTTCTGCAAAAACCTTCTCAAGCTCGCCGATCAGGTCCTCGATATTTTCAATTCCGACGGAAAAGCGAAGGGTGCTCTCCGTAATTCCGTTCCGCTCACGGATTTCCTTCGGCACATCGGCATGTGTCTGCGTCGTCGGATACGTAACGAGTGTCTCCACGCCGCCGAGGCTCTCTGCGAAACGGATCATTCTTACCTTTTCCAGAATGGCAAGGGCAAACTCTTTGCTCTCGAGCTGGATTGTCAGCATAGCACCGAAGCCTCTTGCCTGTTTTTTCATAATCTCATGGCCCGGGTGATCCGGCAGTCCCGGATAGATCACTCTTGTGACTGCTTTCTGCTTCTGCAGCCATGCAGCGATCTGCTCTGCATTCTCCTGGGAACGCTCCATGCGGATGCCTAAAGTTTTCATGCCGCGCAGCACCAGCCAGCAGTCAAACGGAGCAAGACCTGCACCTGTTGTCTTAATCAGGAAACGCAGTTTTTCCTGAATGTCTTCACGGTTTGTCACGATAAAGCCTGCCAGTGTATCGTTGTGGCCGCTTAAGTATTTCGTGCCGCTGTGGATGACAACGTCCGCACCGAGATCGAGCGGATTCTGAAAATACGGGGACATAAAGGTGTTGTCCACAATCAGAATCAGGTTGTGGCGTTTTGCAATATCCGCCATCTTTCGGATGTCGGTTACGTTCATCATCGGGTTCGTCGGAGTTTCGATGTAGATTGCTTTTGTATTTTCTTTCACATAGCTCTCCACGTCATCACGGCAGCAGTCGATGCTGGAAAACTCGACGCCGTTTTTCTCGTTGACGTTGTGGAACAGACGAATGCTGCCGCCGTACAGATCGGAGTCCGCAATGATGTGATCGCCCTGGCGGAACATTTCCATCAGAAGAGAGATCGCTGCCATGCCGGAGCTTAATGCAAACGCATCAATTCCGTTTTCCAGCACAGCCACCATTTTTTCCAAATGCTCTCTGGTCGGGTTCTGCAGTCTGCTGTAATCAAAGCCGGTGCTCTGTCCTACGCCCGGATGCGCATACGTTGCGGTCTGATAAATCGGGTAGCTGAGTGCGCCGTAGTGGCTACACTGTCCCTCGTCCTCTTCTAAATGGATACATTTTGTGTCAATTCCTCTTGCCATATGAATAATCTCCTGTTATTTCGTAATTTCTCTTTCTATACTAATCTGATAGGTTTTATAATGTAACCTATCATAACAGAAAATGCGGCGTTTGTATATTCCCTTTTTTCTTTGACTTGTTATAAGTTTTTCCTATAACTATCATAAAAAAACGCCGCCAGAAGATTTTTCTCCCGGCGGCCGCCTCTTGCATCTATATTTTAAATAAGTTCCGCACAGATCGGATAATGATCAGAAAGGCACACACCGTCCTTCTGCTCCGTCCATTTTTCCACCTTTTTCAGTTCCCAGTCCCCTTTGAGAATGATGTAGTCAATCGAGCACTGCGGATCGTTCGGATCATCGCGATGATAGTTGTGGAAGGTAATGCCGATTCCTTCCGTCGCATTCACAAGACCGGCAGTTTCCCTCAGCGGTTTCATCTCTTCGCTGTCCGGCTCGGCATTGAAGTCGCCGCTAAGAATCACCGGCACATCGGCAAATGCTTTCTCTGCTCTCAGATGTGCGAGAATCTGCTCCAGGCCAAGCTTTCTCGCCCCGGCGCACTCGTGATCCAGATGGGTGTTGATGACGCGGAACACTTTTCCGGTCTCCATATCCTCAAATACCACATCCGTCGCAGTACGCGGGCACATACTCTGTACCGGATAGCGGGATCCAGGCACGTACGGTGTCGGTGACAGCCAGAAAGTTTCCAGGCTCACACTCTGAAAACGTTCTTTCCGATAGGCAATGATCATTGCCTCGCCGGTCAGATCCTTTTCTCTTCCGCAGCCGACAATGTAATATTCCGTCAGATTTTCCTTCAGCCAGGCGGCCACATGCGGCAGTACCTCCTGAAAACCGATGATATCCGGCTTTTCCTGTCTGATTTTTTCCAGAATCAGCGGTCTGCGGTAGATAAAATTATTGGCTCCATCCTGGCCAAAATCACAGCGAATATTAAATGTTACAAATTTCATCGTAAAATCCCTCTTTTCATTTGTTTTCCTAACCCTTATTTTTGCTGGAAAGCGCTGTGCTTTCTCTTCTTTTTCTTCGTATTCACACGGCGCAGACACGCATAGCGCAGCTTCAGCCGCATTTTCCAGCTGCAGCCCGGTACCGGCTCCATCAGCTTTTCCAGAAAATGGTTCAGCGTACGTTCCTCATAAGGAGACAGCAGAATCTCACCGTAGATATGTTTCTCGATCAGATGGCAGACACGCGTATATTCGCCTGGCTCGACCGCCGGAAATCTGCGGGCGAGTTCTGCATCGGTTGCTGCTGTTCCCCAGCCAAGACCGGCATCTATGCCCCACAGACAAAGATACTGGTAAATTCTTGCTTCCGTTCTTCGGATCCGCCTGCCCGGCCGCTCCTTCTGCTGTTTCTTTGCCGCCGGTCCAAGACAGATGATCCGCGCCGCCTCCGCCGCAATCACAAGCAGCGTCAGCAGAATCAGAAGCACGCCAAGCAGCCCGAGAAGAAACAGCGAAACACTGCGCAGTACCGGAAGAACGGCTTCGCCTGCCTTGCTCTTTCGGTTTTCCACACCGGTAATCTGCTCCGCCGACAGCGACTTGTTCTCCAGCACCACATTCTTCTGTACAGAATCTGGACTTCCGACCATTCTCTGAAGAGATGCAACATTATACAGGAACAGTTTGTTTTTTAGGTATTTTCTTTCACTTGTTTTTCTGTTGCTCCTTCCTCCATTTTTTGCTCTGCCTTAACTTCTAAAGACCATCCCAGAAAAACGCAAGTATTTTTAGTACTCCAGATACGCCCCTTTCATCGGGCTTGCTGCGTGGAGGCTGAAAAGACGGAGTACGCCTTTTTTGTATTTCGGCTCGCGCGGTTTCCAGTTTTGGCGGCGTTCTTTTAAGATCGCATCGATTTCTTCCATGGACTTGCGCTCACCGGCGATTCCGATGATGTTAAGTTTTCGTTCCTTCACATCAATCTCAATCAAATCCCCTTCCTCGACGAGTGCGATCGGGCCGCCGTCTACAGCTTCGGGACTGCAGTGGCCGATGACCGGGCCGGTGGAGGCGCCGGAAAAACGGCCGTCGGTGATAAGCGCGATGCTCTTTCCAAGCTCTTTGTCGCTGCTGATTGCCTCGGAAGTATAGAACATCTCCGGCATACCGCTGCCTTTCGGGCCTTCGTAGCGGATGAAGACGGCGTCGCCTTTCTGAACCTTATGTTTCAGCACGGCATCGAGGCACTCCTCCTCGCTGTCGAACGGTCGGGCACGGAGGACGGCGTGGAACATTTCTTTCGGGCAGGCCGTGTGCTTGATGACGGCTCCCTCCGGCGCAAGGTTTCCGCGCAGAACAGCGATGCTGCCGTCCGTTCCGATCGCCTTGTCATACGGGCGGATAATATCTTCTTTTATAATCGAAGTTCCATACCGCTCATTGAATTTTGCGAGCCATCCGCTGCACTTCTCATAAAATCCATTTTCACGAAGCTCCGCCAGATTTTCTCCGAGCGTCTTTCCAGTCACCGTCATCACATTGAGATGCAGATGATCTTTGATTTCTTCCATAATCGCCGGAACGCCGCCCGCATAATAGAAGCACTCTGCCGGCCATCTTCCTGCCGGGCGGACATCGAGCAGATACCGCGCATTGCGGTGCAGACGATCGAATGTGTCGCCGGTGATCTCGATGCCGAACTCATGCGCAATGGCCGGGATGTGCAGCAGGCAGTTTGTGCTTCCCGAAATTGCCGCGTGGACAAGAATCGCATTCTCAAAACTCTCTTTCGTCACAAGATCGCTTGGCCGCATATGCTCCATCTGTGCCAGTTTTACCGCCTGGCGGCCTGCCTCCCGTGCATATGCCAGAAGATCCGGGCTTGTCGCCGGCATCAGAGCGCTTCCAGGCAGGGCGAGGCCGAGTGCCTCCGCCATGATCTGCATCGTGGATGCCGTTCCGATAAACGAACAGGCACCGCAGCTCGGGCAGGCATTGCATTTCGCCCAGTCGAGCTTCTCCTCGTCGAGCTCACCGCGCTCAAATTTTGCGCTGTACATGCCAAGCTGCTCCAGTGTCAGCATCTCCGGTCCCGCATTCATCGTTCCGCCCGGCACAACAACCGCCGGAATATCGACACGCGCAAGGCCGATCAGATTGCCCGGCATACCCTTGTCGCAGCTCGACAGATAGACGCCGCCGTCAAACGGTGTCGCATTCGCGTGGATCTCGATCATATTGGTGATCATCTCGCGGCTCGCAAGACTGTAGTTGATGCCGTCCGTTCCCTGGCTCTCGCCGTCACAGATGTCGGTGCAGAAATACCGCGCCCCGAAGCCCCCCGCTTCCGCAACGCCTTTCCGCACTTCCTCGACCAGCAGATTTAAGTGGCCGCTTCCCGGGTGGCTGTCCCCGTACGTACTCTCCACCATAATCTGCGGTTTTTCAAGATCCTCTTTTTTCCATCCTGTTCCAATCCGGAGCGGATCCATCTCCGGTGCAAGTTTCCGCATTTCCTGACTCTTCAGCATTTCCTTCTCCTCCCGCTGTTTTTTAGGTATTAAAAATACTCTTTCTGCTTTTCACTATAGCAATCCCTGTATTTGATTGCAAGACAAAAAAGCTGCAGTCTGCAGGGATTCCCCACAGACCGCAGCCTCTCTGAACAGCTCACAGATTTCTCTGTTTTCTGTTTGCCTGCTTCCGCAGATAATTTCCAATGCTTGTAAAACTAAGCAGCGTCACAATCAGAAAAACACCCGGGATCAGAATGATCCACCATGCCTTTGTCATCAGCGCTTTTTCCGAAAGTGACAGCATGCTGCCCCAGGAAATCACCTCCAGCGGAAGACCGATTCCCATAAAACTCAGTGTGGATTCTGCTACAATCGCACTTCGGATGTTCATAACCACCATAAACATAATAGACGAAAAAAAGTTCGGTGCCAGATGGTGCCATAAAATATAGAAAAAACTGCCTCCCATACAGCGCGACGCAATCACGTATTCACTGTTCCGGATCTGCCGTACTTCGGTCCGCACAACCTTTGCAATGCTTGTCCAGCTTGTCATTCCGATCACGGCAGAAATCGTAATCACATTGGATTTTCCCGCAGCGGCCAGAAGAAAAATGACAAGAAGAAGATTCGGCACCGACAAAAAGATCTCGGTCAGCCGCATCAGAAGCGCGTCCAGCCACGCCGGTGCACATCCGCTGACTGCGCCGAAGAGAACGGCAATCACAGTGGAAATCAGCGTAGAAAGCAGACCGATCGCCAGCGATATTCTGCCGCCGTACCAGATCATCGAGAAAATATCTCTTCCCATCGTATCGGTTCCAAACAGAAATTCCCGGCACGGCATGACGGAACAGTTTTTCAGATCCATATAGGAAGGATCCTTTGTCATGATCAGCTCGCAGAAAAGACAGCCAAGTACAAGAAGGCCCAGAAAAAGCCCTGCTGCCACCGGCCGGTCCTGATACCATTTTTTCTTTTTTTCTGCTTCTGTTTTTTCTGCAGGCCTCTCTCCTGCGAATTGAAATAATTGTGTTTTTTCTGTCACAGCATCATTACCTCCGATGTTTCTGCCGCTTCTTTCTCCCGCATCCGCGGATCAATTCTCTCGTTGATGATCTGTGCCGCCATATTGCACAGAATCACAACGATTCCGGACATCAGGCAAAGCAGCATCAGAAGATTGTAATCTTTGTACCGTGCGCTCTCATACGCCAGCGTTCCGATACCGGGATACGAGAAAACCGTTTCTACAATATAGGTTCCCCCCAGCACATGCGGAACAGAAATGGCCATGATGCCAAGATACGACGGAATCGTATTCCGCAGGCAATGCCGGAACAGAACCGTCTTTCGTTTCAGCCCCTTGGCTCTTGCCAGAAGCACATACTCTTCCCGCACTTCATCCAGAATTTTATTGCGGATCATGTATGCGTAATACCACAAATGACTCAGCACTACGACCGTCATCGGCAGGATCAGATGACAGACACGGTCAGAAAAATCTGCCTGTTTTCCAACAGAGTAGGCACCGGAACTCGGCAGCCATTTGAGCTGCATGGAAAAAACAAGAATCAGAAGCAGCGACAGCCAGAATTCCGGAATACATCCCGTGATGGTTCCCACCTTACAGATGATGCGGTCCAGCCATGTATCTTCCTTCCATGCACAGAGAATTCCAAGAAGCAGCGCGAGGGTGAAAATCAGCAGAAATCCAATGCCGCCAAGCACCAGCGTATTTCCAATTCTTCCCTCGATCACGCGCGTTACATCCATTTTATATTTGTACGAAATTCCGAAATCCCCATGCAGCGCATTGCCTGCCCAGCGGATATACTGTACGGAAATGGGATCCTTCAGTCCCAATTTTTCTTCGGCCCACGCTCTTTCTTCGGGCGTCATTTTTTCCACGCGGTCTCCGTAATATGATACCAGCGGATCTCCCGGCGCAAGCCTTGAAATATAAAATACGAGCACAGACAGCAGCAGAACACTTGCCAGAAATGCCGCTGCTTTTTTTCCATAGTAAAGCACTCTGTTCCGGCTTTTCATCCTGCATCGCCTCCCTCCATCAGCACAAAATGATCTTTTTCCACTTCCCGCAGTGTTCCCGTCCGGGGAAATTCTGTATTGGAAAAATCCGGTACAGCTCGCGCTCTTTCCCTTCGCGGATCCGGAATCGGAATGGCCGCGATCAGTGCTTTCGTATACGGATGCAGCGGATTTTCAAACACGGCTCGCGCCGGGCCGGTCTCCACCAGTTTTCCATGGTACATCACACCTACTCTGTCACACAGAAATTCGACCATATCCAGATCATGCGCAATAAACAGGAACGAAAAACCGTGCTCCTTCTGCAGATGACGGAACAGATTCACAATCTGTGCCTGTATCGACGCGTCCAGCGATGCAATCGGTTCATCCGCCACCAGAAGCTCCGGCTCCATCGTCAGTGCCCGTGCAATCGCAACGCGCTGCCGCTGTCCGCCGGACAATTCTCCCGGATATTTTTTCAGATATTCCGGATCCAGCCCCACGTATTTCATCTGGAATCTGGCTTCCTCCTCATAGCTTCCCCGCAGCGGCCGGATTTTCTGCACGCGCATCGGCTCCTCAATAATGTCGCGGACCTTCATCTTCTGATTCAGACTGGAACCGGAATCCTGAAAAATCATCTGGCGTGTCGTCTGCAGCATTTTTTTATTTTTCCGGAACTGGCCTCTGTCGCAGGTATCAATCCCTTTATAATAAATCTGGCCGGCATATGGCTGATAAATATTCATCACACAGCGTGCAGCGGTAGATTTTCCGGAACCGGATTCTCCTACCAGTCCAAAAATTTCTCCTCTTCGAATCTGAAACGATACATCATCGACTGCCTTGACTGCTGTTTTCCGGGACAGTGGAAAAATATGGGTCAGATGACGCACATCCAGCAAAATCTCATGTTCCATCTGTGTTTCCTCCTATCGGCGGCACAACCTTCGGTGCTCTCTCATCCAGTAGCCATGTTGCCGCATAATGGCTGTCTGTAACCCGGAACATCGGCGGCTCCTCCTCAAAATCAATTTCCAGCGCATAAGCATTGCGGCTGGCAAAGGCATCGCCCTTCGGCGGATGGAGAAGAGACGGCGGCATTCCCGGGATAGACGGCAGGCTTTCTTTTCCCCTCGAAAACGCCGGTATGGAACGCAGCAGTCCCCACGTATACGGATGACGGGGATCATAGAAAATCTCATCCACGGTTCCAATCTCTACTATTTTTCCCGCATACATGACCGCTACCCGGTCTGCGATCCGCGCTACAACGCCAAGGTCATGTGTGACAAAGACCGTCGCCGTTCCCAGTTTTTTCTGAATTTCCCGAAGCAGGTCCAGAATCTGTGCCTGAATCGTCACATCCAGCGCTGTCGTCGGCTCATCAGCAAACAGAATTTCCGGATCGCCCGCCAGCGCAATCGCCAGTACGATCCGCTGCCGCATTCCGCCGGAAAAGTGATACGGATATGCCTTTTTCCGCTCTTCTGCCTGCTCGATTCCCACCAGCTGCATCAGTTCTGTCACTCTCTGTTCCACTTCTTCTTTTCCCATGTCTTTCTGATGCGCCCGCACTGCCTCTGCAATCTGCGCTCCGACTGTCATCGTCGGATTTAAGGAAGTCATCGGATTCTGGAAAACCATCGAGAACAGTTTTCCCCGCAGTTCCCGCATTCTTCGCTCCCCGTATCCTGCAATTTCTTCTCCATTGACCAGAATTTTTCCGTTTTTGATCTTTGCATTCTCCGGCAGCAGCTTCATAATGCTTTTGCAGAGCACACTTTTTCCGCAGCCTGACTCGCCTACAACAGCGAGCACCTCACCTGCATTCAGGGAAAAGCTGACATCGCGGACCGCCTGTACTTCCCCCTCATCCGTAAAAAAGCTGACGGAAAGATGTTCCACTTTTAATCGTTCCTTCATTCCGTTTTTCTCCTGTACAGACAAAAAGGAGGTAACCATACCTCCTTCGTCTGCTTTTTTGTTTTTATTCTTCGATTGTCCAGTCCTGAATATTCCAGAAAATACCAACGCCGTGGTGGCCCAGCACCGTGTCTTTGGAAATTCCCTGAATACCGGAATCTGCCACATAATTTGCATCAATATAACAGATGAATGCATAGGCCGGATCTTCTGCCAGTTCTTCCTGGAATTTTCCGTAATATTCTTTCCGCACTTCCGGATCGTCACTCTGGCGGGCAAGAGACAGATACTCATCTACTTTTTCATTGGAATAGCTCGAATAATTCGCCCCTTTGTCCGTGCCGAAAACCTTATATGTATGATCATCCGCATCGAACGGGCTTCCCCAGCCGATCAGGCAGGCCATCTGTCCGCCCCAGTCCATCTGTGCCGGAATTTCTACGGTACAGTTGATTCCGGTTTCCCGGAGCTGCTGTGCTGCTGCCTGGGCAATATCAATACGGTCCTGCTCGCCGGACATTACGCTGATCACAAAGCCGATTTCTTCTCCGTCACGTTCATAGAAACCATCGCTGTTTCTGGTGCATCCGGCCGCTTCCAGAATTTCCTGTGCTTTTTCCGGATTGTAATCATAATGTTCTACGTTTTCGTTATTGTAAATGTTCCGCTGCAGCGGACTGTATGCCGCCATTCCCTCGCCAAGAAGCACAGAATCGATAATGGCCTGGCGGTCAATCGAATAACAGACGGCCGGAATGATATCCCTGTTTTTCGTCCAGTAATCATTCGCAAAGTTAAATAAGATTCCGCGGTAATCTGCCGTTGTCATGTCGTAGCAGGTAAAACCGTCTTTTTCTTTGAAATTCTGCGCATTTTTCGGGTCAAGCAGCGCCAGATCCAGTTCGCCGGATTCCAGCTGCATCGCCTGTGCATTATCATCTGGTACAATTTTGAAAATGACCTTGTCAATCTTTGGTGCCCCAAGGTAATAATTTTCATTTTTTGTCAGAACGATCGACTGGCCTTCATCCCAGCTTTCCAGCTTGTACGGACCTGTTCCGACCGGTGCTCGGAAGAAATCCGACTCCTGCATATTTTCACCTTCCAGCAGGTGCTTCGGCAGGATGGCCATCGTCATGTATTCCAGGAAAGCCACGTTCGGCTCGGAAAGGCGGAAGGAAACGGTGCTGTCATCTATAACTGTAATCTCTTCTACATCCTCATAATTTGGTGCATTTTCAGATCCGTTTTCCGGATCCATGATCGCTTCGATGGTGAATCTCACATCATCCGCCGTAAATTTTTCTCCATCATGCCATTGGATGCCGTCCCGGATATGAAAGGTGTAGGTGCAGGTTTCTGCATCGTACTCCCATTTTTCTGCCAGACCCGGAACAATGTTGTCATCCGCATCGTGTGCGGTCAGTCCGTTGAACAGCAGCAGATTAATTTCACCGTGCTCATCCATCGCCGGATTAATCCTGGTATAATCAGCAGAACCGTAAACTAGGGTCGTCTCTTCCTCCCCTGTCTGGCCGGAAGAAACTTCCGTCTCTGTTTTCGACAAATCTGTACTGTTGCTGTTTTTCCCGCTGTCCTGACCGCATGCCGCAAGGGATGCTGCAAGAGACACCATCAGCATCAAAGATAATATTTTCTTTTTCATCCTTTTCCTCCCATTTTCAGACCGTTTTTACCCGGACTGACCGCTTTTTTGCTTTGTACTCCCATGATCTGCGCGCCTGATCCATGTACTGTTCGTTCATTATATTTGATATTTCAGGCTCTCACAAGCCGGGTGGGGGGATATTTTTTTCTTTTCTTGTAAAGTTAATCGTCTCATGCAGAGGGAGTTGCCCGTTTCTTTTTTGTTATCCTATTTTCTTTACCCTATCACATCCGTAACCGCATTCACCGCTTTCGCCACAAAGCTGATCGTCTTTTCATTGAACACTTCCCCGTCTTTTGAGATCGAAACGTGTGCGAGTCCGATCTCATCTTTCTCGCTCGCTTCGGTGCTGCCCATGAGGGTTGTCCATTTGATATGGACATCGTCGGCAGTGATGGCGTGGTCGCATATTACGATGTACTGTGCTTCATCGAACAGCGGCGAATTGGATTCCGCATAGACGATGATGTCGTTGTTTTTTTCCTGATAGACGCGCACGGTATAATTTACCAGGTCTTTTTCATCCGTAATATAGTCCTTGTTCGGCGATACGGTTTCTTCGCAGATCAGGCTTGCATCTTTTGGAATGGTATTCTTCTCTTTCGTTTTGGTCATCCCGATCATCAGCATACAGTTGCAGAGCGCTGCGATCAGAACTGCAAGCAGCAGGATTTTTATTCTATGTTTCATTGTTTTCTCTTCCTCTTCCCATGTCATAGTTTGTCACTGATGTTTCATTTCCATTATATATGATTCCCCCAAAATAAGAAACGCAAAAATGCATCCGCCCCCGTAAAACCTTTTTGAAAAAATTTCTCAATGAAAAAGTTTTCTATTTTGTTCCAAATATGTTATGCTATACTGTCCGTTAGGCAATTCTAACTCGATGTACTCTCGTAATAAAGGAGGAACTGCATGCCTTTAAATTTAACCGATTTCAATCAGTTTTACGTCATCAATAAAATCTGCGGCCAGGAAAAACAGCGCCATTATCTGGAGTCGCTGGGGTTTGTTCCCGGGGCCAGGATTTCGATTCTAAAGAAAAAATTTTTACGCTTCTCAATAACAGAAGCGAAGAAAAACAGTACGCCTTTCTGATGACGGATGTCGACAATTTTCATCTGCTCAACGATTACTGGGGTTATGAGACGGGTACGAACATTCTGAATTTCATCCTGAAAAAGCTGGAACTCTTTCCGCAGACACTCTTTGTGAACCGCTATCACTCCGATATCTTTGTCGGCATTATCGATATCACCTGGCAGGATCCGGCCGTGGTGCGGGAAAAGATTTCCGCCTATCACAAGCAGGCGATCCGCTTCTTCCACGACCGGAATATCCGCATTTCCATGGACGATTTTGGGTCTGGATATTCGTCCTTAAATTCGCTGAAGGATATTCTGTTTGATGAAGTTAAAATTGACAAACATTTCCTCTCGGCGGGCCTCTCCGAAAAAGGAAAAATTGTGCTGGAAGAGATGTTCCATCTTTTAAAACGCACAGACAAATGGATTGTCTGCGAGGGTGTGGAGACGAAAGAGATGGTAGATTTTCTGATCGCCGAAGGATGCGACGAGCTGCAGGGATTCTATTATTATAAACCGATGGAACAGAAAAAATTTGAAGAGCTGATCGCTTGACAAAGTTCGAATTCTATACTATGGTTATCTTACCCGGTAGTTACTACCGATTCAATTCTGTTATGAACTTTGTTGGGAGGTATGCATGATGTATTCCATGAAAGAAGCCTGCGTTCAGACAGGCATGTCGTATGAAACCCTGAAATTTTACTGCAAAGAAGGCCTCGTCCCGAACGTAAAACGTGACAGCCACAATTACCGCGTTTTCGACGACCGCGACATCAAATGGATCCAGAGCCTCGGCTGCCTGAAGCGCTGCGGCATGACGCTGGCGGAAATGAAAGAATATCTCGCCTACTGCCTCGAAGGTCCATCCTCCATTCCGGAGCGTAAAGAAATTCTCGCGGTAAAAAAAGAAGCGTTGCTCGCATCGATGGAAAAACTGCAGAAAGCCATCGATTATATTGACTGGAAACAGAATTTTTACGATGATGTCCTGTCGGGAAAAATCGAATATCACAGCAATCTGATTTCCGATGAAGAGATTGCACAGAAGGCACAGTAGTCCTTCCTATCCTATGCAAAAAACGGCGCCGATCTTTTTACAGATCAGTGCCGTTTTCTCATTTTTTCTCTTCTTTCCTCCACCGTCTCCATGCGTCGTCTGTGGAGCTATTCATTTACTTCGGCTGCGGTCCGCATACTCTGTCCGAAATCGACGATGTGCCACAGGATTTTTGCTCCCAGGATAAAGGATCCGTAGATGGCTGCATCCAGCGGGCCGTACCAGAAATGCCAGTAATGTGCCAGCGGCAGCAATGTGATTTCCAGCAGGCAGGTATGCAACTCTGTTGAATTTATCTCTTCAATCATGTCATCATCTCGTCACGTAAGTGACGTGATTAATTTTCTCGAATATTATATGTTTTTCCGTCTCAGATCCGATCCAGCACTTCCCCAATATCCCCTTTAATGCACACCGCTCTGTCACGGATCAGATCCGGGACACGCATATCGCTGGTGTTGATGCAGACATAAAGATTATCTTTATCTTCTGCTGTCATGCTGAAAAATGGATATTTGATGATTCCCGGCGTGTTGTATCCCACGCCGAGTTCCAGATACAGGATATGGCCTCTGTTGTGACGAAGCAGGAAATCGATGCGTCGGCTGGATGCCTCATGCCAGCCTTTATCTTCCACAAACGTGTCATCCGCGCGCAGATTCATGCTCATCGGTTTTCCGCAGTGTGGGCAGTACGGCACCAGTTCGGATGGGATCCGCATGCTCAGGTTTCCGTTCTCCGGCGGAACAAGGCTTCCGTCTTCCAGGATCTGATACCCCTGGGCAAGCAGCATCTTTCGAATGATTTCTTCATTGTCATACTTTTCCTTGCAGCACGGCTCAGAGCACTGAAACAGGCCGTAATCTCCCTGCGTGTAAAACAAACGGTTTTTATCAAATCCGGCTTTCTGGAAGCAGTGGTCTACATTTGTGGTGATGACAAAATAGCTCTTATTTTTCATCAGGCTGAGCAGTTTCTGGTAAACCGGTTTTGGCGCGTCCTGATAACGGTTGATGTAAATGTATCTGCTCCAGTACGCCCAGTATTCTTCCAGCGTATCATAAGGGTAGAAGCCGCCAGAATACATATCGTGGAAACCGTATTTCTGTTCAAAATCTGCAAAATATTTCCGGAACCGCTCACCGCTGTAGGTAAATCCGGCCGATGTCGAAAGCCCAGCCCCGGCTCCTATTAAAATCGTGTTTTTTTCCTGCAGTGCGGTGCGAAAACGCTCCATCTTTTTTTCAAATTCTCTTTCTTTCCAACTTTCAAACATCACAAATTCACCTCTTCTTTTCTTTCTGCTTTTGTTCCCCATTCTTCAGCGATTACTTTTCTCCCAGCAGCTCCTCATAAATCTCCCGGTCGCGGTCCTTGAACACGTTGAAAATGACCTTCTCCACGCTCGTCTCTTTCTGCGCCAGAAACTCTTTCACCGTCGCAACGGCAGTCTCCGCTGCTTTCTCGTTCGGAAAATGAAATTCTCCAGTGGAAATGCAGCAGAACGCCACGCTTTTCAGTCCGTTCTCCGCCGCAAGTGACAGGCACGACCGATAGCAGTCCGCCAGCTGCCGGCAGTGTGTTTCCGTCAGATGGCCGCCCACAATCGGTCCAACCGTGTGGAGCACATAGCGGCACGGCAGATTATACGCCGGCGTGATTTTCGCCTGCCCCGTCGGCTCCGCATGGCCCTGCGCTTCCATCATCTCCTCGCAGTACAGCCGAAGCTGCACACCCGCAAACGTATGGATGCAGTTGTCAATGCACCGGTGATTCGGCACGTAACAGCCGGTCATCCCGCTGTTCGCCGCATTCACAATCGCATCGCACCGGAGCGCGGTGATATCGCCCTGCCAGAGATACAGCCCCTGCTGCACCGGCGTAAGGTCGTCGACATTCGTCACGCCCTTTTTTGCCGTCTCCTCCTGCAGATACGCATCCTGAATGTTCAGAAATTCTGCACTGCTCTTTTTCACCATGCGCACATTCATCAGCCCCCGCAGAAGCTGTCTCTGCCCGGTGCTGTCAGACGGAATCTGCATTCCGCGGTACTCCCGGCTCTCTTCCAGCAATGACTGGATCAGAAAATTTCTTCGTTCACTCTGGTTCATGTTATTCCCTCATTTCCATCGTTTCTATAGACTTTATCTTATCACTATTCCCATAAAATCTGTAGCTAAAATAAGGGGACTACTGCCCTCTTTTGCGAATCGTTCCTCTCGGACACGTCTCCGCGCATCGGCCGCAGTGCAGGCACTGGTGCTGGTCGATGACGGCCGGGATGCGGGTGATGTCGATGCATTCTCCCTCGGCCTCGTACACGCGGAACACCTCAAGTGCCGCGCGTGTATCGCCGGGATAAATTTTCTGCATGTATGGATTTTTTCCGAAAATTTCATCCAGCTTTTCACTGTGGATGTTCTGGATTCTGCCGCGGAGAGAGACTGCTTTTTTATCTTTCGTCGCAGAAATTGCCACATAGCCCTGCTCCATGAGCTGTGCATAAAAGGCTTTTCCTTTTGCCGTCAGAAAATACACTCCTTTCTTGTCCCACAGCATCATATCGATCACACGGGTCTGTGGATGACCGTCTGCACCGATCGTCGCCATCGTGGTTGAGTGCATCTCCTCTACTAACATCTTCAGATAATCATTTCTCTCCATAGCGGCAGATTCCTTTCTCTTTTTACTTCAAATTCATAGCGACAGATTAAAACTCGTACGGCGGGTTTCCGGAAAAGTCTGCGATTACACCGTGTGCATTGTTCAGATAGAATACCTCGAAAATCGGGTTGTCAGCGGTTTGGTACTGGCCTTTTACAATCGGATTTCCCATGCACATTTCTTTTGCAGCCATGTTGTTTTCAAATACAGCTTTTCCGTTCAGACGGATCCATGCATAGGATGGGCTGGAAGTGGAAATTTCAATTTCCGGATTTGCCAGCATATCTTTATAAACATCTTTTGTGTTGTTGGTACAAAACCACAGTTTTCCTTCCATTTCGCCAATAAACATAAACGGACGGCATTTTGCTTTTCCATCGCGCCCTACAGTTGCTAAATACTGTACCGGGTTTTCTTTTAAGAATTCTACTACTTTACTCATGATGATGTCCTCCATTTTCGTTTTTTGATTTTGTTTTTGAGCTTGTTTCTTATGATTTGGTTTCGGCCTTTTTCGAATGCGCTCCAGACCTTTTTTCTCGAAAGGATTGCTTTTTTCTTTCGATGGCTTTATAATAAGCCCAAAGCGTCTTAACGTAAAGCAAGCACAATATTGTGCTGTAGTTACCAAAAGGAAACTATTGTGTAAATACAAGGTTTTCCGTGCTTACTTTTACAAGAAAATCTTTATGAAATGGAGGTTTTTTATGTCAGTTTCTGAAAAAAACGCAACATCTTTAGCCGATCTCCCGGCCTGCCCGGTAGAGACTACCTTAACCTTAATCAGTGATAAATGGAAAGTCCTGATTCTCCGTGATCTGATGCCAGGCACCAAACGTTTTGGCGAATTAAAAAAATCCATCGGTCACGTTTCCCAGAAGGTTCTGACGAGCCAGCTCCGTCAGATGGAACAGAGCGGGCTCGTCAGCCGTAAAGTTTATGCAGAAGTTCCGCCGCGGGTAGAATATACCCTCACCGACCTGGGCTACAGCCTACAGCCAATCATGGATGCCATGTGGAGCTGGGGAGAAAATTATAAGAAAAAACTCTCCGCCGAAGAATCCGAAACCGCCTGATATTCATTTGTTTTTTGCAAAAAAAATGTCTCAAAACCAGTCTTTTGTTTTGAGACATTTTTATTTTTTATTTTTCCCGGAAATTCGGACTGTTTTCTTTCAGCACCACTGTTTCCCAGCTTCCGATTGTTCCATCATACTGTCCGTTCCACACCGGATACTGTTCGACCGGAAGTTTGATTTCCACGGCATTCCGATTAAAGTTCTGTACGAACACATACCGGATTCCATTCTTTTCGCGCGTTGTAACCTCCACGCCATCCGGAATCTCTTTCACCACCGATGTGACACCTGCTTCTTCTGCCAGTTTTCCGCAGAGCTCATCGTACAGACCCTGTTCAAAACCGGCACAGATCTGATATGCTTTTCCTGCGCCATACTGGTTTTCTGTCAGTGCAGGCATTCCTGCATAAAAATCTTTTCCATAAGTCATCAGCACTTCTGCTGTCGATGGTTTCACCAGTTCACAGAGATTGCTGCACCGGTACGTCCGGGTCAGATGCAGACGGTTTTGCGGGACCGGAACTCCTTCGTTCCATTCCCCATCGTACAGGCCGTCAATCTCCATGCTCCGAAGTCCCATTACATCCAGCAGTCCGTGCGGCGTTCCGCCAAGGAAACAAAGATCCGTCTCATCTACAATTCCGGACCAGTACGTTGCCAGGAAAGTGCCGCCTCCGGCCACAAACTGCCGTACTTTTTCCACCCATCCTTCCCGCTGCAGATAAACCACAGGCGCTGCCACGATCTGATAGTCCGAAAGGCCCTGCGTTTCATCGATGACATCAACATCCAGGCCGAGTCTGCGGAAGGCGCGGTATGATTTTTCCACGGTTTCTTTGTAAAACAGGCCCTGATTCCGTGGCCCTGCCGCATCTTCCAGTGCCCACCGGTTTTCGGTGTCATAAATCACAGCCACTTTCGGACTGCAGATGGCACCGGAAAGTTCCTGCATCTGCGCCAGGGTTTCTCCTACCTTTGTCACTTCCCGGAATACACGGGTGTCATCTCCTCCATAATGGTCTATCACCGCTCCATGAAACTTTTCGGAAGCTCCACGGCTCTGGCGCATCTGGAAATACAGGACGCTGTCTGATCCGTGCGCCACGGCCTGCATGGATGCGGCATGCAGCATGCCCGGCTTTTTCAGTTTGCTGACCGGCTGCCAGTTTGTTGCGGACGGACAGCTCTCCATCAGATAAAACGGCTTTTTCTGGATACTGCGCATGATATCATGCTGCATCGCCGTATCTGCTGCCGTAACTGCTTCCGCTTCTTTGTGCCAGGTCGGATAATTGTCCCAGGAAACAAAATCAACAATGTCGGCAAACTTGTGATAATCCAGTCCCTTGAAATCATACATCATATTGATGGTCGTAGGCTGTTTGGCACCGGCATCCCGCAGCGCGCTGATCTCCCATTTCACAAAATCGGCTGTCTGATCTGTTACAAATCGTTTCCAGTCCAGATTCAGTCCGTGCAGCGATGCGTCTCCTTTTGGCGACGGACTCTCCACCTGATCAAAACTCTGGTATGTATGACTCCAGAACGCCGTGTTCCATGCATGGTTTAAGGCCTGTAAACTGCCATATTTTTGTTTTACCCAGTTCCGAAATGCCTCCTGGCAGAGCGGACAATGGCACTCTCCGCCTAGTTCATTCGAAATATGCCATGCAATGACGCCTGGATGATCCCTGAACGCTTCTGCCAGTTTTGTATTGATCTTTCTCGTTTTTTCCCGGTACACCGGCGAGGTATAGCAATGGTTATGACGCTCTCCGTACAGATTTCTCTGCCGCATCGCATCCATGCGGAGTACTTCCGGATATTTCTGTGCCATCCAGCGCGGTCTTGCCGCTGTCGGTGTAGCCATCATGACGGAAATTCCATTTTCATACAGACGGTCTACCATTTTTTTGAGCCATTCCAGATCAAACACACCTTCTTCCGGCTCCAGGAATGCCCAGGAAAAGATGCCGAGGGAAACTTCATTTATTTTCGCTTTTTTGAAATACGCAAGATCTTGTTCCAGAATTTCCGGATATTCCAGCCATTGTTCCGGATTGTAATCTCCGCCATGCAGAAGTTTTCCAAAATTTATATTCTGTCTCATGAAAATCTCCTTTTATTCTCAAATGCCTCGGAATGTAAAGGTAAATTCCAGTTTCTGGTCAACCGGAATCAGGTATTCCGGATGGGTCTGTGCACCCCAGCTGTCGTCTCCTCCGACACCCATCTGCTGTTTTGCCACGCGCACAACCGTATAATGTACCTGCGGCAGTTCATATGGATGCATCGCATTTTCCAGCTCGTGCGGCGTATACGGCAGTGCGGAAAATTCCATCTTGTCGCCGCTGAACATCATACCGCGGCCTTTGCGGTTCGTCACGGTTGCCCAGCGTACACCAACCTTGTTGCCGCACTCCTGCGGAACGAGATATTTCGCCATATTGTCTTCGACTTTATTCTTATAAACGCCAAGCTTTGCTCCGGCGCAGCGGTCCACATACGTCTCCTCCGGTCCCATGCCGTACCAGGTAACGTGGTCGTAATCGGCATCCAGCTTGAACATCACGCCGAATTCCGGCATATCGCCGAGCTCTTTCACCGGATCATACGTCAGCGTCGTCTGAATACTTCCATCGCCGAAGACACGGTAGGTCAGACGGCACTCACTCGCCGGTGTGGTCGGCATTACATAGCGGTAGCTGACTTCTGCGCAGTCCTCGTGTACTTCGATTTCCGGCGCATACAGTCCCGGATAATGGCTGCCGTTCGGATATTTGTGGGACAGATACATCGAAGCAATCTTCCACTGGCTGTAACGCATCGGCATCAGGCTTCCGCAGTCATTGTCGATCGGCGCACGCCAGAAGTTCGGTTTCGGAATCATTTTGATCATCTCAACGCCGCCGTAACGGTACGATACGAGTCCGCCGTTCAGATCGGAGAACATCACATCGAAATTCTCGCCGCGCACACCAAAATCATGGTTGGAACGGATCACTTCAAATTTCGCCGGTTTTTCTGCTTTCGCCGGTGCTTCCACTTCATAAACGCCCTGTCCAAATGCAACTTCATGGCCGCGCTTGCCCCATACGGTATCTTCTTTCAGGCGGAAGGAAACGGTCACCGCATACTCTCCCGGAAGTGTCTGTACCGCGATCGGCAGCTCCACCGTTTTTTCCGAAAGCGGCTCCACCGAAACTTCCATCGGCACTTCTTTCAGTTTCTTTCCTTCTTTTTCGAGAAGTACTACGCATGCAAATGTATCGGTATTCACAAACAGGTTTTTATTTTTTACAACCGCCTTGTCTTTCTGCACGTCAATGGAAATATTCTGATAGCAGAATTTTACTTCCTGCATCTTCGGAGACGCGTCGCGCTCGCCGCCGTATACGATACCATTTCCACTGAAGTTATAATCACACGGATGGTCGTCAAAATCACCGCCATACGCCTGGAACTCTTTTCCGTAGCGGTCTTTTTTATAAATCGACTGATCGATATAGTCCCAGATAAAGCCGCCCTGGAACATTGGCTCTTCCTCGGTCAGATCCATATATTTCTTCATCGCGCCGCAGGAATTTCCCATGGCATGGGCATACTCACAGCAGACGTACGGTTTTCTGCGGTCTTTCGCTAAAAATTCCCGGATCTCGTTGACCGTGGTGTACATCCGGCTTTCCATATCGCTGGTGTCGTTGTATCTGCGGTCATCGTTCACTCCCTCATAATGGACAAGGCGGGTCGGATCCATCTTCCGGTATAACTGAGACATTTCAAAAATAACCTTTCCGCCGAACGATTCATTTCCGCAGGACCAGATCAGAATCGCCGGATGGTTTTTGTCTCTCTGATACATCGAGTTGACACGGTCCAGCATGCAGTCCATCCACTCCGGACGGTCGCACGGTACGACACCGGAGAAATCCCCGTTCCGTACCGCATCCGTATCTCTCGTTCCATGGGACTCCATGTTGCACTCCGCGATCATGTAAAGACCGTATTCATCGCACAGATCATAAATGCCGACCGCATCCGGGTAATGGCAGGTACGGATTGCATTGATGTTGTTCTGTTTCATCGTTGTCAGGTCTTTGATCAGCTCTTCTCTCGAAACGACACGGCCGGATACGGAGCTGAACTCGTGGCGGTTGACGCCTTTAAAGACAATGCGTTTTCCATTCAGCATCATGATGTGGTCTTTCATCTCAAAGCGGCGGAATCCGACTCTCTGCGGAATCAGTTCCTGCACTGTTCCATCCTCTGCGGTGACTTCCAGCAGAAGATCATACAGCACCGGTGTCTCTGCGGACCACAGTTCCGGGTGATCGACTTTCAGAACAAACTGTGTTTCCCCATCCAGCACACCTTCGGTGCTCTGCAGTGCCGTTCCGTCTTTTGACAGGGTAATTTTTACTTTTCCTTTTCCGATCGTTTTCGTATCAATGACCAGATCTGCCTTCGTAAACGTATCATCCAGCAGCGTCTGTACTTTCAGATCCGAAACGTGAACCTCCGGAATCGTGTACAGATACACATCACGGTAAATACCGGAGAAACGGAAGAAATCCTGATCCTCGCACCAGCTTCCGCTCGTCCATTTGAAAACCTGCGCAGCCAGTTTATTTTCGCCCTCTTTCAGATACGGGGTCAGTTCAAACTCGGACGGAGTAAACGTATCCTCGCTGTAGCCAAGGAACGTTCCGTTCAGCCATACGGCAATACCGCTCTCTGCTCCCTGGAAGGAAACAAAAAGCCGTTTTCCTTTCATCTGATCCGGCACTTCAAAATATTTCACATAGGAAGCCGTCGGATTGAACCGCTCCGGAATCTCGCCCGGCTGGATTTCTTCTCTTCCTTCCCACGGATACTGCACATTGGCATACTGCGGTGCGTCGTATCCCTCCATCTGGATATGCGCCGGCACGCGGATATCATCCCATTTTGTGCAGTCATACTCCGGTGTCTCAAATCCCGGAATCGTGCTCTCGTAGTTCTTTGCATAGTGGAATTTCCACAGTCCATTCAGACTGTGACGGAAGTTTTCCACATGCTGCTCCATTTCTTCCACCGATCCATAATACCTGTGATCGGAATGCGCCGGTACCCGGTTCTCTCCATAATACGTCGGGTCCTTCACTTTTTCATACTGAAATACACCCATTTTTATTTTCCTCCTTCTGGAATTTTATTTTCTTTGATCTTTTGAAAAAAGGTGGATATTCATCCAAATATCCACCTTTTCTGTTCGATTCTTTTTCTTATTTTACAGCACCTGTGATACCTTCTGTGAAGCTCTTCTGGAAGCAGAAGAAAATGATTGCTGTCGGGATCGTACAGATGAATACGCCGAGCATCAGCACGCCATAATCTACAGTGTAGCCGCCGAGCAGGTTCGCTACCAGCATCGGCATGGTAATGGAATCATTGTTCTGCAAGATAACCTTTGGCCACAGATAGTTGTTCCATGCATTCATGAAGGTGATAATCGTTGCTGCCGCATAGGTCGATTTCATGGTCGGCATATACATGCGGAAGAAAATTCCTGTCTCGCTTAAACCATCCAGTCTTGCCGCTTCGATGATATCGTGCGGGAAAGAACGGGAAGCCTGACGGAACATCATAATCATAAACGGAGTGGAAATCGAAGGAAGCATAAATGCTACCATCGTGTTGACCATTTTTAACTGTGAAAACATGCGGAACATCGGGATCATGATTGCTGCAAACGGGATCATCATCGCAGTCAGAAGCACGGTAAATACCGCATCTTTCGCTTTGTCATGATAAATTTCAAATCCATAACCTGCGATTGAGCAGACCAGAAGACAAAGGACCGTCAGTACCGTTGCATTCCGGAACGAGTTCCACAGTGCAAGACGCAGGTTCTGCTGCGCAATCAGTGACTTGAAGTTTTCCATCAGATAAGTACCCGGAATCAGTTTTCCGGCAATAACATCAATACTTCTGTTCGTAGACGCGCAGAACATATAGTACAGCGGAAATACAGAAAGGAGGGATGCTACCGTTAAAACCAGATACATGAAGAATTTCTTTGTTTTTCCCATTATCGCTCGTCACCTACTTTCATCTGAAGCAGTGCCAGAATGGCTACCATGATCAGGATCAGGATGGACATTGCTGCCGCATAGCCAAAGTTCGGGCTCTGTACAAAGGACATATTGTAAATATAATGAGACATGGTCATGGTTGATTTTCCAGGACCTCCGTTTGTCAGGTTCAGGGACTCATCGAACAGCTGCAGAGTACCGTTGGTAGAAGTAATTGTGGTCAGCAAAATCATCGGTTTTAACAGTGGAACGGTGATCTTGAAGAAAGTCTGCAGCGGGCTTGCGCCGTCGATTTTGGCTGCTTCGTAGATCGAATATTCAATGTTCTGCATACCGGAGAGATAGAAGACCATGTTGTATCCGGTCCATCTCCAGATCAGGGCGATGATGATAACCGCACGGGCTGTCCACGCATTGGAGAACCACATGATCGGGTTCATGCCGAGGCCGCGGAGAACGGTGTTGATAAAACCGTCATTTGCAAACAGGGAACGGAAGATCATCGCGTAAGATACGAGAGATGTTGCGCACGGCAGGAAAATGCAGGTACGGAACAGTCCCTTAAAACGCAGATCTTTGTTGTTCAGCATGGAAGCAAACATCAGGCCGAGGATCAGCATGATCGGCACCTGAATAATCAGATAAAAGAAGGTGTTGCTTAAGGTCTGTTTAAAGGTCGGGTCTTTTAAAATACGGGCATAGTTTGCAAATCCGTTGAATTTCAGGTTGATGCCCATACCTGTCTGTAAAGACAGGATGAATGCCTGAATCATCGGATAAAAGCTCATCCATGCGATCAGGATCGTTGCCGGCATCAGGAAAGCCCAGCCGGTAAGATTCTGTTTTCTTTCCAAGTTCATTCCTTTTTTCTTCTGACTGCTCATGGAATCTTCCTTTCTTTTTTTACCTGGCGTGTGTTTGAAAAAATCTTTTTGCAGACAACATTTCATGTTCTCCTGCAGAAATCATTTTTCAAACACACACCGCATAGATACAGAACGGGCCTGCTTCTGTCTGTCCAGGAAGCAGACCCGTTTCTTATCGTCCTACTTTTTTATGTATTGCAGGATATCAGCCACCCATGTTGAACTCTACAGTTTCCTGTGCGGTCTGAAGTTCGCTGTCCATATCTGCTCCTGTCTGGATGATATTGGAAAGTGCGGTTCCGACAGCATCACGTGCATCGTAGTAGAATGCTCCAGTGATGTTGGATGGAGTCTTGGTTGCGAAATCAACGATTTTTGCATAAACCGGGTCATCACTGAAGAATGCAACTGGCTGTGCATATGCTTCGGAATCTCCTGCCGGTGCCCAGGTTGCCAGAGCGCCTTTTGCGATGATGTCATCGTAAAGAGCTGTGCTGCCTGCGAAGGTAGATTTCATAAAGTCAATGGCAAGATCGGTTTTCTTGCAGTTGGAAGAAATTGCCCAGGAAGAACCACCGTTGTTGGAGTAGTTGGTTGCTCCGTCGATGCCGTCCAGTTTTGGCATATTGGTGAGCGCCCATTTACCGGACTGATCTTCGTTTGCTGTGATGGAAGCCATAATCCAGCATCCGTTGATAACGCCTGCTGTGGTTCCGTTGTTGATGGATGCAATGTACTGATCCCAGTCAGTAACCTCTACAAGAGTGCCATCTTTTACCATCTGGCTGTAAATCTCAAGGATTGGTTTCAGTGCTTTGTTGTCTACGATGTTGACAGATCCATCTTCGTTGAAAAGGGACTCACCGCAAGACTGCAGCATTTCCATAACAAGGTCCGGAGATCCGGCCTGAGATGTCAGGATCGGCTGGCCTGTTTTCTCTTTGACAACTTTTGCTTTCTCCATAAAGTCATTCCAGGTGATATCTGTGAAATCATCTACGGTGAAGCCTGCCTGCTCCAGCATATCAGTACGCAGGCACTCGATAACGGCACCATTGTCGAACGGAATTCCGTAGTTCTTCCCATCCAGAGTAGAGTAAGCAACTTTTGCGGATGAGAATTCGCTGAAATCAATTCCGGAATCGGTCAGATCGGTGAAGATGTCCGGATAGTTGGTTGCATATTTCTGGAAGGAGTTATCCTGCATCAGGAAGATATCCGGCAGAGTGCTTAAGTCTCCTGCGGAAACTGCTGTGGTCAGACGGGTTTCAATGTCGTCGGACTGTACTTCGCTGACTTCTACTTTGAATCCTTCGTGATCCTGTGCATAAATTTCAGCTGCTTTCTTGATCGCGTAAACGTTGAAGTTCGGGTCCCAGGTCCATACGGTTAAGGTGTTGTCATCATCAGAGCCGCCCTCTACTACGTCGCTGCTCTCTGATTTTGCAGTGGTTTCACTTGCTGCTGATGCATCGTTTCCGCCGTTGCTGGAACTTGTTGTAGTTCCTCCGCTGGAACCACATGCAGCCAGTCCAAATACCATTGCTGATGCCATTACGATTGATACAATTTTTCTTTTCATATTGCACATCCTCCTTAAGATGTTATTTTACAACCGGAACCTCCGCACTTTTTACAGCACAGAAATTTTTTGGTTGTTTTGTACATTTTTTATGTTTTTATTCCCTCAACATGTACAAAGTATAACATATTTTCCCGTCGTTTGTGCGCATTTTTAACTCTATGTTATGCATTTTCAACCATTTATAGGCATTTTGACGGACATCACCATCCTTCCTGTGTTTTTATATCAAAATTCAACAATTTTCGTTCATAATGTTCCGGTGCACTTCGCCACTGCTGTGGAGATACACCAAGAATCCGGCGGAAATTACGGTTAAATGTAGAAATTGTTGTGAATCCGCTTCGCATTGCAATCTCATTTACAGAAATATTTGTTTTCCGCAGTTCCTTACATGCCGCCCGGATCCGGACCCAGTTAATGTACTCAACCGGCGTCATCCGCATGGATTCCTGAAAAATACGGCGCAGATGTGTTTCGCTGATATGACATACCTCTGCCAGCTCCTCAATTCGAAGAATCTCTTTATAATTTTCTCCAATATAATCCAGCGCAGGCAGAATCAGAGCGATACTGGCATCATCTACAATAGAATTCTTTTCCTGCTCCTCGTCCCTTTCATTCCATCTGGCAATCTGCATCAGAAGCGCTCTGGTCAGTCCTTTCACTTCCTCGAGATAAAATTCCCGTTTTTCACCCATGCATTTAATGATCAGTTTGATCATCTCCGCGACCTCCGGCCTTTCCTCATTTTTCACAAAATGGGCCTTCTGGTTAATACGCGCAATCAGCTTTTGTGCCATGCGCATATTGCCCTTATACAGCTCTGTAATAAATCCTTCCACATCCACAAACACCCATGCCCAGGAACATACACTGTTTTCTTTTGAGTTTGTTGTATGCGGAAAGTTTTTCGGCACCACCGTAAACATACCGCCATGATACGGCAGTTCCTCATCTTCCAAAACAATCGTTCCCTCACCGTAATAGCAGAAACCGATCTCCATCAGGTTATGAAAATGCAGATAATCAATCTGGTACCCATAATTCTGCAACCATTTTTCTCCCTGCAGCACCAGCACCGGGCATTTTTCCGGCACTTCGTAATAGCGGTATTCCATTCTGGGCTTTTTCTTTCTGCTCATATCCGTACCTGCTTATTCTACTTTTTTCTGAATCATCGCCAGAAACACGAGCGGTTCTTCCCCTGCGCAGGAAACCGCATGGCCGCTGCCGTCCTCGCAGAACGTCGTCATGCCCGCCTGCACCGGGTAGGTTTTGTCGTTATCCTGATACATACCCGCACCGGACAGGATGTGATACGCTTCTGTCTCCCCATGATGCTCATGATACGGAAGCTCATCACCCGGTAAAATCGTTACTTTTGCAAAGAGTGTCACCTTTCCGGAAAGGCGTTCGCCCTCCAGCAATTTTTCTATTGTGTGTCTGTCTGCCATTGTTCATGTCCTCGTTTTCGTAATCTTTTTTTGTTTTCCCTGTCTCCATCCTACACCAAATAGCGTAAGATTCGATCTTCTCTGTGTTTTTATTATATTCTCTGCTTCACCGGAAGACAATGAGATTCACCAAAAACGAGCAACTTTTTTCCGTCAGCCTACAATCTTTCCTCTGTCAATCTCCACCGTCGTATCGCACAGTGCTGCGATGTCTTCCCGGTTGTGGCTGGCCAGAAGAATCGTTTTTCCTTCCTCTTTTAACTTCAAAAACAGCTGCCGCATCTCCTGCACGCCCTGGTTGTCGAGACCGTTCATCGGTTCGTCCAGGATCAGGAGGGAAGGTTCTTCCATAATCGCCTGTGCAATGCCGAGACGCTGGCGCATGCCGAGCGAATACTTGCCGACATGCTTTTTCGCTTCCGGATCCAGTCCGACTTTTCGGATAGCCTCATCGATCTCCTTTTTTCCGATCTTCCTGCGGATACCGGCGAGAAACTGCAGATTCTGTCTGGCGCTGTATCCCGGAAGAAAGCCCGGCGTCTCGATGATGGCGCCAATACTCTCCGGCGCTTCGATCTCTTTCCCGATCTGCTTTCCATCCACAAAAACCGCGCCATCATCCACCCGGAGAAATCCGCAGATGCACTTAAACAGTACCGTCTTCCCACTTCCGTTTCTTCCGATCATTCCGTGAATTTTTCCTTTTTCAAAGCTCAGGCTGATCCCGTCCAGCGCCGCGTAGCTGCCAAACTTTTTTGTCACGTTTTCTATTCTTATCTTTTCTTCCATTCTTTCAGATTTCCTCCACAAAGTTCAGATCCTTTTTCCGAATCCCGAGATACGAGAGGATCGTGCATGCGCCGATGACAATCGCAAAGACACTGTAAACATATGCCATCGACGGCCCGTTTCCATACCCCTGCCACTTGTAGCTCGCAATGTTCATCCAAAGCGGCGGCGCGCAGTAATAGCCGATTGTGATGTTGGAAAATTTGCTGAGCAGAAGCGCGGTGAGTGCGATGCCGCAGTTGATGACGATTCCAAATCCCCTGTGTACCAGAAAATTTCCGGCATAACTCACAACGCCTGTCATAACCGACAGGCACCAGATTGCAAGCATTGTGAGCCCCATTGCCTCCTGCGGCGAAAATCGCGAAAGGATCAGATAATCCAACGGTTCCTGGTCAAAGGTATATGCCGCATTCGTCTGAGCCAGCGTACTGATCACCTTCCCCCATCCGGTTTCCCACCCTACATTCGGAAACACAAGCAGTACCGGAATCATACTTAAGCATATGGTGTAAAAAAAGGAAACAACCACAATGTATAGCATGTTTCCCCAAAACCAGCTTTTCCGCCCGACCCGCAGAATCTGCCACCCGCTGTTCGGTTCCAGAAACGGAGCATCACAGAAAAGCAGCAGAGCCCCAAGAACGATGATAATCTGGTCTCCATTATATCTGGTCATAAACGGCAGCATCCAAAAAGTCACATCAACTCCGGTCTGCTCGCAGAAGCCTCGAATACCCGCCGTCATTACATGAAAAAGGATCGCAATCCACAACAGCGCAACATAAAACCGTGGTGTTGTGAATGTTTTCCGCAAACGTATCTGACATACCCGAAGGCTCATCCGTATTCTATCCATTCTGCGCCCTCCTCTTTACCACTCGCACGAAAATTACACCTTCCATTCCTGTCAGAATAAGGAAATAACCAGCTATCACAAAAAAATCCTTAAAATTCCGGATACTTCCCCCATGGAGCTGGTACCATCTCATCTGGCCCGGCAGCTGCAGCGCTTCTGCTACAAGCTGGCTTGCATAATAAAAAAGAGCCGGTGTGCTGACCAGCACAAACAGATTTTTTATTTTTCCCGATATCATAAGCGCAAAAACTGCCATAAATGCATACTTGACAGCCTCAACTCCAAATCTTGCGGCAAGGTAAAACGGCAGAACGAGTCCATTTCCATAGCTTAAACTGCCTGTTAATGTTTCAAGCTCTTCTTTTTTTATCCACGGTATTTTTAATGCCAAAACGCCATAAACAACTGCCATTCCCAGAAAAATACTGATCACAGAACCGAAAAAGGCAACCACCAGATGCGACCAGCAATATGCTGTTCTCCCTATGCGTGTCTCAATGCATCTAAGATAGCCATTTCTGCTGTCTTCCCAATAGCTCAGCGCAAACGGCAGCACAGCCAGCACAGAAAACACTTCAAAAAATGCACCCACACCATGGCTGCTGACAACCAGGTAATATACCGATACATTCCACCGGCTCTGCATTGCTTCCTGACTGATGTTCAACACGGTAACCAGCATCGCACCTGCAATGGCAAAATAAAATTTTCCTGATAAAAACATTCTTTTAAAATCCATTTTTATCATTCGAAAAAACTTCATGAAAGATCACCTTCTTTCTGTTTTGATTTTCGAGATGGTTTTACCGGTTGGTACATTCCCTCTCTCGAAACTTCTCTTCGCCTCTATAAAAGATGTGACCCCGCTTAGCCCGGAGCCACATCTTTCACAAAAATAATTTATTCTTTGAGTAAATCATAAAGCTCAGACAAACTCACCCTGCAATTTCCCGTCCATCCAGTGCATTGATGTAAACATACTGTTCGATCTCATCTTCTATAAATCGAAACTGCCACGCAGGAATCATATCGCACATCCAATGCCCCGTTTCATTTCTTCCCGTTGTCATCGGGTAATAAATCAGTTTCATCTGATCCAGCGTAATCGGCTCAGCAATTGCCAAATCATACTTATTTCTCAGCGTTTCCAAGATAATATCTTTTTCCGCAAGAGATACCGGTTCCTTTTCCCGAATAGCATAGTGATTAACTGCTTGAAGATATTGAATTCCGCCCTCCGTTATAACAGCCTGTATTTTAGATGACGGAATATAAAGATCATCCTGCCGGTTAATTTCATTGCATAATACAGGAACCCCATTCAGATAACCCTGAAAAAACAACAGGAAACAATCATCTGCTTTTGACCACTCATATTTCTGAATCTTCTGAGGCTTTAGCAATTCTCCATTCTCGATTGCCTGTTCCATTAATTCCTGCTGTTTTTCCATCTGTTCATACGAAAAACTGTATTTACTGGTCAATTCAACTTTTTCCCAGTCTCCAATCCATCTAACAAACTCTTTTCCTTCCTCTATCAGCTTTTCTTCGTCTTCCAATGAAATTTCCTGCTCATTGTCTCTGACCAAAATCCCTTCACCATAGGCTGATGTAATATATTCAACAGGCAAATTATAATAAACTTTTTTTCCTTCTTCCGTTTCCACTCCTAATATATTGCTGACAGACACCGTTCCATTTTGATTTTTTAATTGTTCGCCAAGTATTCCCTCATACGAATAACAAACGTCCGGCTCTCCTGTGTCTCCTTTTCTTGTTTCCAATCCACTTTCCGGAAGTTTCCCAAGTATTTTATTGAACACACTTTCTCCTTGAAATCCATCCACTTCTATCACACATTTTTCAAACTCATTCCATTTTTTGTCAGGCATGTCAACAATCGCATCAATTTTGGCCTGACTGCCAAGCTGAAAACGGATGTGCTCACCATTGCTTAATTCCTGATCATTTTCAGGTGTCACATTTGTTTCCGTTTCATCATTGCTGATAGAACTATTCCGTTCTTCTCCATTTTCTTGTTTTTCTACCTGCTGCAAATTTTCTGACTCATTTCCCATATTCTGACAACCTGTAAAGAACAGTAATATTACCATAATTCCCAATACTTTCTTTCCCATATATCCCCTCTTTTCAAAATTTCGTTCTTTCTCTTCTGTTACTCGAAGCATAGCGAAATTTTTCTCCATCGTCAACGGATCTGGGATATCATGCTCTATCTGGGATAATCAGTACAGATAGCAAAAAATAAAACTTTGTTCTTTGAAATCCGCATTCTTTTTGCTTCCTTCATACAAATAAAGTCTTTTTTATTACGTTTTATCTTATTTTATCGGAAATACTGCCTCTGCGCAAAACAAATCTCCTGTCTCATAATACTTTAACGCGCCACCTACCTTTTGCATCGTCCGTTTTACACTTTTGTGCCCAATCCCATGGCTGCTTGTATCTTTCTTCGTCGTATTCAAACTTGAATTTTCATTTAAAACAGATTTCTCTATTTTATTTTGAATCTCCAACCGAAGATATCCCATTTTTTCCTCTACAAAAATTATAATTTCTTTCTTCCCTGTAACTTTCCGCTCTGCTTCAATCGCATTATCCATGAGATTTCCAAACACAGTGCAAAACTCCAAATCATCAATTCCTTCCATTTTGCTCAGAATCGTACATTTCACATCTACTTTTTCACTTCTCGCAAGAGTAATTTTTGTATTAATCATAGAATCCACATAACTGTTTCCGGTCTGAATCAGTGTCTGCACATCTTCAATTTTCTGATTAATTTTTTCCCATACCTTTACCATTTCCGACTGCGGCATGGTCTCCATTGCCTCTTGCAGAGGTAAAAGATAATTTTTCAAATCATGTTTAAATTCTCGTAATTCTTCATTACTTCTCTTAATAATTTCCATACTTTCCTTTGAATATTTCTCTTTTTCTTTCATCAGTTCATATTCTAGCTTTGTTTGATTATCCTTGCTCATTTGCTGTACTATAAAGTACATAATCAGGCACATCAGCCAGATACAGCATACGCACAGCAAAATCCATTTCTGTTCCTGCATCTGCACACTTGGCAGATCTCTTACTACCAAAATCATAGTATCTCCCGCAATAATTGAGAAAACAAGGTTGCATCCCATGACAATCCATTGCCAGCTTATCAGATTCTCTCGTTCAAACAAAAGACTATTTAGTAATTTACCAACAAAAAAATAAGAAATTTTTGATAATAGCACGAGCGCAATTCTTACTGTATCCTGATCTTGAATAAACGATGCAACACTTTCTTGAAGGATAAAACTGCCGCCGAAAAGGATCGCTGTGTTTACCATCATCAATACTGCTCTCGCAACTACCGCTGCAGTAACCTTTCTCAGAACACTTCCCTGTGTACCCACCATCAAATAGACAAAAAGCCAAATCAATGTGATCCACATTTCCCACCTGTCATATAACGCAGGATACTTTTCCAACGCAGGAAAGATTAGCCCAAATAGCACTGCAATTCCCCACAAAACTTTACCTTTTTTCCCTCTGGGTTTCTGCTGCATAAAATCCATGCAGAATTCCAACAAAAGTATGTTTTCCCAAACAGAAATTGCAAGTTCAAAGACCTTCCAAAATGCTGCACTCATTCCATCACCACTCCCATAATTTTCATTCGAACCTGATTCAGATAATTTCTGCTGACAGGAATGCTTTTCCCGTTCAATAGCAGAAGTTCTTTTTCGCGCAACCGATATACATAGTTCATGTTAACCAAATATCCTTTATGGGTCCTTACAAATTTATGCGCTTCTAGTTTTTTCTCCGCTTCTGACATTTTCATCCTTACGCGAATCGCCTCATCCCTCGTATCTTTTTCCCGATAAAAAAGCAGATAGTTCTTCTCGCTCTCCACAAACCAGATATCACGCAATGCAAGTTTTACACTCTGACGCCCTGTCTGCAGTTCTATTTGGGGAACTTTCTTTCCTGCCTTTTTCTGCAGTTCCAGCAGCTGCGGCTCCAGTTCCTCATCCAGATGTGCCTTGCGGATAAAAAAGAATGGATGATACACCAATGACTGAAACACCAGATCATCCTTATTCGATACAAACACAATGCAACATTCCCTGTTCCACTTTTTCAGATACGATGCAACCTCAAATCCATTCACTTCCGGCATATCGATATCAATAAAAAAAACAGAAATCTCATCAAGATTTTTGATTCCTTCCAGCATCTCCTTCGCAGATACGTAGCACTCCATTTCCACTGCAATCTTATGTTTCTGACATAAACCTCGAATTCTGATTTCCAGTTTATCTAAAAATGCTTTATCATCATCGCATAAAATTAAATTCATTATTTTCCCCCATACTCTTCTTATCGAAGATTCTACTTCTCAACAGCATACCAAATTTTTTCTTTTACCTCAAGCAATCTGGGATAACCCGCAGTATTTGGGATAAGCCGCAACGTAAAACAGCACCCGAATCATTTTGACTGATGCAGGTGCTGAAATGTATGGATTCTTTTTTCTGTGTTACGCCACGACATCCTCGAACTGCGAATTGTAAAGGTTTGCATAGAACCCATTCTTCGCGAGCAGCTCTTCATGGTTGCCCTGCTCGATGATATCTCCGTCCTTCATGACAAGAATCAGATCCGCATCGCGAATCGTAGACAGCCGATGGGCAATGACAAAGCTTGTTCTGCCCTTCATCAGGTTATCCATTGCTTTCTGGATCTCGATCTCTGTTCTGGTGTCAACGGATGAGGTCGCCTCATCGAGAATCAGGATCTTATTGTCTGCAAGAATTGCTCTTGCGATCGTCAGAAGCTGTTTCTGTCCCTGGGATACATTACTTGCATCCTCATTCAGCTCCATCTGGTAGCCGCCCGGCAGGGTCTGAATGAAATGGTGTGCCCGCGCAGCCTTCGCCGCTGCAATAACTTCCTCATCCGTGGCATCTGGCCGGCCGTAGCGGATATTTTCCATGATACTGCCTTTGAACAGCCACGTATCCTGCAGCACCATACCAAAAGCATCGCGAAGCTCTCTGCGGTTGAAATCCCTGATATTGTGGTCATCCAGAAGAATGGCTCCGCTGTTTACATCATAATAACGCATCAGCAACTTAACCATCGTTGTTTTTCCTGCTCCGGTCGGGCCGACAATGGCAATTTTCTGACCCGGTTTTACCTTCGCACAGAAATCATGAATGATGATCTGATCCGGATTGTATCCGAACTGCACATGATCAAAGGTTACCGCTCCTGTTACCGTCCCGATATCAGCCGGATTTTCTGTGGTCTGGTCCTCTTCCTCTTCGTTCAGGAATTCAAAGACACGCTCGGATGCCGCCGACATCGACTGTACCATGTTGATCACCTGCGCAATCTGCTGGATTGGCTGGGTAAAGTTTTTTACATACTGGATGAATGCCTGGATATCACCGATTGTAACCACGTTTCGGATCGCCAGCAGACCTCCGGTCAGTGCCACACAGGCGTAGCCCAAATTCCCGACAAACATCATAATCGGCTGCATCATACCGGATAAAAACTGCGATTTCCATGCGGAATCATAGAGAATGCTGTTGGTTTTCTCGAACTCCTCAATGGTATCCTTTTCACGGTTAAATGCCTTAATTACAAGATGGCCGCCGTAAACCTCCTCAACCTGTCCATTGATATGACCCAGATATTCCTGCTGGTCACGGAAGAATTTCTGGGATTTCTTCGTCACCAGTCCGATCAGTCCCATAGAAATTGGCAGGATCACAAGTGCGATCAGTGTCATCAGTGGGGAAATACTCAGCATCATGATCAGAACACCGACCAGCGTTGCCACGGATGTGATGATTGTGGTAATGCTCTGATTCAGTCCCTGACCCAGCGTGTCGACATCGTTAGTAATACGTGAGAGCACTTCGCCATAGGTGCGGCTCTCAAAATATTTCATCGGCATGCGGTTGATTTTCTCCGAAATTTCCTTTCGGAGCCGATAGCATACTTTCTGGGTAACGCCGGTCATGATCCAGCCCTGGATGAAGCTGAACAGGGCGCTCATCAGATACAGGCCAAGGGTAAACAGCAGAATTTTTCCGATTTTCGTAAAGTCAATGCTGCCTGTCCCTCTGATTTTTTCCATCAGTCCCTCGGACAATGCCGTTGTTGCTTTTCCGAGGATTTTTGGTCCCGCAACGTTGAACACGGTCGAGCATGCGGCACAGAGCATAACGACAAAAATCGCAATTTTATATTTTCCGATGTACTGTGCAAGCTGTTTGATCGATTTTTTCAGATTTTTCGGCTTCTCGCCCGGCTGCATGCCGCGGCCCATGCCTCCCATCGGTCCTCTTTTGCGCGGCTGCTGATTTCTCCTGTCACTCATGGCCAGCCACCTCACTTTCTATTCCAAGCTCCTTCGCCGAAAGCTGGGATTTTGCAATCTCCTGATAAACCTTACAGTTCTTCAGCAATTCTTCATGTGTTCCTTTTCCGACAATCTTTCCGTCATCGAGCACCAGAATCTGCTCCGCATGGAGAATTGTACTGATTCTCTGTGCCACGATGATCACGGTGCTGTCTTTGACATTCTCCGCCAGTGCTTTTCGAAGTGCCGCATCCGTTTTCAGGTCAAGTGCAGAAAAGCTGTCATCGAAAATAAAGATTTTCGGATCCTTTGCAATCGCACGCGCAATCGCCAGACGCTGTTTCTGTCCGCCG
This sequence comes from Blautia sp. AF19-13LB, assembly GCF_003479105.1. Classification (NCBI taxonomy): domain Bacteria; kingdom Bacillati; phylum Bacillota; class Clostridia; order Lachnospirales; family Lachnospiraceae; genus Blautia; species Blautia sp. AF19-13LB. The sequence continues at coordinate 26,199 of NZ_QUGO01000019.1, read as the reverse complement.
GACACATTTGTTCCGCCCTGGGAAATCGCGGTCTCATATTTATCATCTTTTGCTTCAATAAACTCTGTTGCCTGCGCAATCGCTGCTGCTTTTTCGATCTCGGCATCGGTTGCATTTTCTTTTCCGAAGCGCAGATTCGATGCGATCGTTCCCGAGAACAGCACGCCTTTCTGCGGCACAAAGCCAATCTCGTCGCGCAGCTCCTTCATGGTAATGTTTCGGATATCTTTTCCGTCCAGGGTAATCTGTCCGCCCGTCACATCGTAAAGACGTGGAATCAGGTTTACCAGCGTTGATTTTCCGCAGCCGGTACTGCCGATAATTGCCGTTGTCTTTCCCGGCTCCGCCACGAAATCAATATCATGCAATACATCCTCTTCCGCTCCCGGATACCGGAAATTGACATGGCAAAAGCGAACAACACCATTGTGTACGTCTAATTTTTCCGGCGTTTTAGCATCCTGAATCGAAAGCTCTGTCCGGATAACCTCATCGATACGACCTGCAGCAACCGCAGCACGCGGCAGCATGATAGACATCATCGTCAGCATCAGGAAGGACATAACAATCATCATGGCATACGTAATGAACGCTGTCATTGCGCCGACCTGCATCGTACCCTCATCGATTCTGTGTGCACCAAACCAGACAATTCCTACGGTCAGTACATTCATAATCATCATCATGCCGGGCATCATAAAGGTCATGACACGGTTGGTAAACAGTGTCGTATCGGTCAGCTCCCGGTTTGCCGTATCAAAGCGTTCTTCTTCTTTATCCTCTCTTCCGAATGCACGGATAACGGAAAGTCCGGTCAGGATCTCACGGGAAACCAGGTTGATGTTATCGACCAGCTTCTGCATCTTTTTGAATTTCGGCATTGTAATAGATACAAGCAGCATGACATAGCTGATAATCACAATAATTGCCAGTACAATAATCCAGCCCATGCCGGCCCCTGTTTTTACCACCTTGACCACACCGCCAATACCAAGAATCGGCGCATACGCAATCATGCGCAGCAGCAGCACCGATACCATCTGGATCTGCTGGATATCATTTGTACTTCTCGTAATCAGAGATGCAGTGGAAAATTGATCCATTTCCGCATTGGAAAACCCGACAACCTTTTTGAATACCTGATCTCTCAGATCACGACCGATTCCGGCAGCAACACGGGATGCAAACAGTCCGACAAAAACCGTTACCACACCCATCAGAAGTGCCATGCCGACCATCTTAAGACCCGCCGTCAGAAGATACGACTTCTGAATCCGGTCGATATCAAGTCCCGCCGCTTTATCTGCGGAAACTGCATAGGCAATTCCCATCGATTTTACCAGTGAGCTTCCCATCGTATCGAGCGTTTTTTCCATGCCATCGCGCATCGAAAGCACGTCATCTTTCTCCATTTGTCCACTCTCGAGCATGGATGCAAAAATCGGACGGACATCTACACAGGTCACTTCTGCCTTGTTTCCATCCTCATCTTCCTTTTCCTGCCGGAAGCTCTTCAGCTCCACATGCATCATCTCGCCGATCTGCTCTATCGTCATGTTTTCAAACGCGGAAGCATCCTGACCGGTCTGCTGCGCCATGAGCTGTTTGAAGGTGGTTTCCTCCATCGCACCCATCTGGTAATTCATAAGGAGTGCAACGGTCAGCGTGTCATCCGCTGCATCGAGCTCTTTTTCGGAAGCTTTGTTCCGCTCATAATAGCCGTCCTTTTTCGTATAAAGACTCTCCCACAAGTCTGCCTCATCATCCGTCATGATAAACTTTGCTGTCTGAAATTCTTCCTCTGTGATCCTTTTGGGCGTAACGTGCTCAACACCGCTGTTCTGAATGCCCACGTCAATGATATCAGATGTGTACGACGGAAGCGACAGGTCGCACCACGCCTGGACAAACAACAGCATAAGAATCACAAGAATCGATTTCCAGTACGGGAGCATATTCTTGAAAATCTTACTCATTTTTTCCCCTTTCTTCTTTCCGGTGTACCAGCTTGCCGGCACACGAATTCTGTCGTTTTCGGGTTTCAATTTCTTTTTCTGCAATCTCATAGATACGATCTAGATAAGCAACCAGCTGATCTACATCCTCTTCCTTTAACTGTGACATCACAGAGCAGCCAAAATCATGCATTCTGTCCCGTACCTCTTCCCCCTTTTTCCAGCCCTGCTCTGTCAGACTGATATACGTATTTCTGCGGTCTTTTTTGTCAACGGTCCGCTCTACATATCCTTTTTCCTCCAGTCCGCGCAGTGTCCGCGACACAGCCGGCGGAAGCGTTTTGGTCTTCGCTGCCAGCTCTGAGCTTGTAATTTTTCCGTTTTCTCCCATCTGCAAAATCGCACCCATGACGGAAAACTCGGAACTGCTGAGTCCCGGAATCAGGTCTGATACGTTCAGTTTTTTAAACTGGTGCATCGCACGAAACAGTTTTTCAAATGCATCTTTCACGGTTTCCCCCTCCTTTTTGTGTAAATACTTAACAGTGTTATTTATTTACGTGTGTTAAATAATAACACCGGCAAATTTCCATGTCAAGAAATCTGCCGGTGTTTATGTTTTTTTTAGAAATCAGGCCACTCAAATAGAATTTGACAAACGCTGCCATTTTGTTTAGATTTAGAAGCAAATACGAAAGGACATCTTCATTCCCATGCCAGGTTTTATTTTACATCTCACCGCAGCCCAAATGCTGTTAAAGTACCTCCCGTCCCACCCGGATTTTCCATATCTGATTTCATCGGTAAATGATTTTCTAATCGGAAATCTTCTGCCGGATGCGACGCAGCAGAAAGAATCCTCCCATTTCCGCGATCCGCTTTACCGCGAAAAAATGATGGTATTCCCGGATCTTACACGGTTTACAGCGAAATACCGTTCACTTCTGGCAGATTCGAGCGCACTGGGATATTATTTTCATCTTTATATTGACCGGAAATTTTTTAAGGATTTCATTCCTCAGATTGTGGAATTTTATAATGCGGATGGGGAAATTACAGATATGAGAGATGAGATTGCAACGGTTTATATCAAAAAATCGCGGACATCCATTCCTTTTTCCAGATATCTCACGGAGGAGTATTATTACGGGGACTATACACGAATGAATACATATCTTGTCAACCGCTATTGCATCCCGCTCGATCTCAATCCTAACGTCACGAACCCTGGAATCACAGAAATTCCGTATGAGAACGTCCAACAGGTACTTGACCTCCTCCATCACTTCCTCTCCGTCCCGCCGGAAGCCGCGCAGGATCTGAAGGTCTTTCCGCTTGAAGAGCTGCTTGCGGCACTGGAGCAATATGTAGAAGAGTTTTTGGCTGTGCCGAATAAGTATATTCCATAATTTTCCATTTAAAAAGGAGCAGAACCCACACCGGATTCCGCTCCTTTTTCAGAATGTAATTTTTCCGTTTTCTCTTACACTACCTCTTGAACGATCCCTTCTCTGTCATCCGTATCCATTTGTTTTTTTCTTCGATATTCCGTCGGTGTCCTCCCATAATATTTCTTAAATGTTTTGCAAAAATAATCCATATTTTCAAATCCCGTCTCGCCGGAAATTACAGTTATCTTTTTCTCCGTCGTGGCCAGAAGCTTTGCAGCCTCCTGCAGACGATACTTCACCAGATAATGCACCGGCGTATCGTGAAGATATCTTCGGAACAGATTCAATGCCGTACTTTTGCTCACCATAGCCTGCCCGGCGATATCCTCCAATGTAAGATCTTGTCGGAAATTTTGATGAATATATTGCATCATCAGCTGTGTTCTTCCCTGTGAGGATGCCGTATTTTCTCTTTTTTTCTGCAGCACTTCCGAATCCATGTGCAAATAAAGCAAGTGCCACAATTCCTGCGTCAGAAATAAAGTAACCAGTTCCCGGTCTTTGTCTGATTCCTGCGCTTTGAGAATTTTCTGCATGAGCTCCAGTGCTTCTGCCTGCCATTTTATTTCCCTGCAAAAGACAATGCAGTCCACCTTACACGCCTGTATCGGTGCAATGTATTTTTTGTAAATCAGGCTGTCTGCCGGAGCAAGAAATGTCGGTTTCAGAACGAAATTTGGCACAATCGCATGGCCTTCAGAAAAATAGCGATGCAAAATCTTTGAGTTAATAAAAATGCCCGTTCCCTGTCCCAGTGAAAACTGCTTTTCGCCAACCCAGAAGGTTGCTGTTCCCTCCTGTACAAAAACAAACTCAAACTCCACATGCCAGTGCCATTCTACACAATGAAAATCAAACAACGCAAGATCGTCGTAATACAATTGAAACGGATATTCACTGTTTCCATGCTGTATCGTTTCCATCATGGTTTCATCCGTTTGGATCTTGTTATAAAATGTATTAAACTCCATCTTTCCCCGCCTCCGTTTTTCAGGCACGACCCTCTCTATTTTGCGATATTATACAATAAACAGACGATATATTCCAGTGAAAGCGACACCATTTTACGTTATTATACAAAAAGAATCGTTGTCGCTCCATGGAACACGGTGAACGGCAACGAAACGAACACTACGGCCGCAGCAGTTCTGCCATTTTAAAAAACGGAGTATATCATCATGAAAAAGAACTACCACAAAACCTTAATTGCCTGTTATCTTGGATTTATCACGCAGGCAATTTCTGCAAATTTTGCACCTTTACTATTTCTTACCTTTCACAGAACTTACCATATTTCTCTTGGAAAAATTGCGTTTATCTCGACAATATTCTTTTTCACACAACTTCTTGTCGATTTGTTCTGTGCCAGATATGTCGATAAAATCGGTTATCGCAGGTGTGTCGTTGCTTCTGAGATTCTTTCCGCCTGCGGCCTGATTGGACTTGCCTTTCTGCCCAATATTCTGCCAAATGCCTATACAGGAATTTTGCTCAGTGCCATGATCTATGCCGCCGGAAGCGGACTGATTGAGGTTCTTGTCAGCCCAATCGTAGAGGCTTGTCCGTTTGACAATAAGGACAGCGTTATGAGTCTGCTTCACTCCTTTTACTGCTGGGGGTCTGTAGGTGTCATCTTACTCTCCACTGCTTTTCTGGCAGTTTTTGGTATGGAACGCTGGCCGATCCTCGCATGTATCTGGGCTGTACTTCCACTGTACAATACGTTTAATTTCCTTTCCTGCCCGATTGAATCACTCACCGGAAGCGAAGAAGGACTTACCATTCGTCAGCTGTGCCGTCTTCCCATTTTCTGGATTTCCCTTGTTCTTATGGTCTGCGCCGGAGCAAGCGAGATTTCGATGGCGCAATGGGCTTCCGCTTATGCCGAGTCTGCATTAGGTCTCTCAAAAAGCATTGGAGACATTGCAGGACCGTGCCTGTTTGCTGTGATGATGGGCATCAGCAGAACCTTCTATGGTAAATACGGGGAAAAAATTGACTTAACAAAATTTATGATCGCATCCGGTACACTTTGCCTGATCTGTTATCTGGCTGCAGCTCTCGCACCATATCCTCTTTTAAATCTTATAGGCTGCGTTGTGTGTGGTTTCTCTGTAGGAATTATGTGGCCGGGAACCATCAGTATTTCATCCTCTAAAATTCCACTCGGCGGAACTGCACTGTTCGCACTTCTCGCCATGGCCGGAGATATGGGTGGTTCCATTGGCCCATTTGTTATTGGATTTGTCACACAAAACACCGGCGACGATCTGAAGGCAGGTATGCTGGCCGGCTGCATTTTCCCTGCTGTACTGATTTTGTCTGTTTTTCTGCTCCGACAAAGGAACGCAGAGCAAAAATAAGCACCGAAGAGATACTGTAACGTGTCTCAGACACAGGAGCCGGACAGTCCGACTCCTTTTTTTCATGTCTCTGCAATATTTCTCACAACTCCCGAAAACAGAATCGATCCGTCCTGCCCCGTGACAAGAAACAGGAATGGACGATCCAGTACAAAGTCGATTTCGTCGTCCGGTATTTCTGCTGCGGCTTCTGAAACGCCAAGTTCTGTATACGCTGCTCCGGTTACTCCGTTTTCGTCGATTTCAAGCATGGCGGCGTGGTCTGCTTTGCTCAGGTATAAATTCTCTTTGTCCCCTGTTAATGGACTGAAATCTGCCAGATCTGCATCCAGCGCATCCGTTACACCTAGTGCGCGCACCGTTTCGATCAGGTCTGTTTTTTCCGATACTTTAAATTTAGGAACAGACAGGTTCACCATAGGGGAATACCAGTTATCACTGCTTTCATCCCGCCGTATAACCTTCATCAGATCCGGATCCGATACCAGTTCATTGACATCGGTATTTTCATCCGGAAGCAGGAAATACATGGAGCCGCTGTCCTGAAGGCTAAGGCTGACTGCACGGAAATGTTCGCCCTGGTAGACATCCATCCATTCCGTTTTCTTCATCATGTCCACAGTGGTATCTCCCGCAGCTCCGTGGAAGGTTTCCTTCTCTGTATTTACTTCCCAGAAATTCTCCCGCCACATCGCCTTATAATAGATGGTTGATACCAGTTCAAATACCGTTTCCGGGGCGATCGCCATATTTTCGGTGTATTCTTTTAAAAGCCCTCCGGTATTATCATCCGTCCAGGTCCGCAGAGCCTGATTCATCTCTTCCGATCCAGGAGTCCCACGGAAGGTCGATGCATAATACTGTTCCGCCAGCCGCTGCAGCGTTGTGTCATTGTATGTTTCCTCACCATCCAGCCACAGCGAATTTGCCAGCACACTTTTCAGCGCGGGCGTGTCTGCATAATTGCTTTCCCAGAGTGAAGAAACATTTTCCCGTAAGGTGTCCATGTCCTGCGCACCAAGCATATCCAGAATCTGCTGCCGCGTATTTCCATCCGAAGTTTCCGCCAGCATCGCAAACGCGATATACAGATTGATCGGCGAGCAGACGGTATTTTCATCCTCTGAAACCAGCATTTGTTTCATCAGGTTCTGATAATATGCATCTATTCCCGACTGCAGTTCTGCTGATTTTGCTGTCAACTCCCGGTACGAATCCCACCAGTCCCAGTGTGCATCGCTTTCCATGAATTTCTGCGCATCCATCGTCCGAGCCACAGATGCCGGATAAGCCGCCAGAACCGTCGTCACCCCTGACGGACAACGGACTACAGAACCCTCCCGACCGTTTCTCCATGTCGTAACCCCCAGCACAGCTCCGCCGATGATCACCGCGCAGGCTGCGGCGGCCGTCCATTTTTTCCATACGCCTCTCCGCGGGTGGCGATCACTCCGTGCTTTTTCCACCATACCAGGATCCAGATTTCCCAGCGTTTCAAATAATTCTTCTTTCTTCATACTTCGAACCCCCTTTCCGTCAAGTGTGTATGCAGTTTCCCGCGGATCCGGTTCAGCGTAACTGAAACATAGTTTTCGCTTCTGCCCAGACGCCCCGCGATTTCGCCGATACTGTCCACATACCAGTACCGCAGGACAAACATGCATCGTTTCTCCTCCGGCAGCTTCTGCAGAAACTGATTGATCTCCGCGATCAGTTCTTTCATCTCCCACTGCCGCTCAATATCATCTTTCCCCGAAACACATTCTTCCAGCTCGTCCAATACTGCATCCATCTGACTTCCTCCGCGTTTTTTGCGATGCATTTTTCGATACAGATCAAACGAAAGATTTCTCGTTATTTTTCCAAGAAATGTGGATAACAGAGACGGCCGGTGCGGCGGCATAGCGTTCCACGCGTGAAGCCAGGTGTCGTTGACACATTCTTCTGCATCCGCCGGATTCTGCAGAATATTCTGTGCAATGGACGTACAGTATGTACCATATTTCATCGCAGACTCGCTGATCGCTGTTTCGTTCCTGTCCCAGTACATTTGGACAATATGAGTATCCTCCATATGGAAATCCCCCCTTTCATCTATCATCACGCCATTTTGCAGAAAATCTTACACTTTTCAAAAGAAATTTCGGTTCAAAAAAGGGCGTGACCAAAGCCACGCCCTTCCATTCTTTTATTTTCTTTATGCCAGAATCGGTTTCAAAGCCTCTGCGAGTTTTTCTTTCTCTGCTTCTGCCTCTGCCAGATCCTTACCAAGTGTTGTGTAGTATACTTTGATTTTCGGCTCTGTTCCGGACGGGCGGACGATGACGGTTTCACCGTTTGCCAGTTTGTAGATCAGAACGTTTGCGGATGGGAGTCCTGTTTCTTCCGGTTTCTCGTAATCGGTTACTTTGACAACAGCGGAACCTGCGATCTCGGTCAGCGGCTCTTTTCGAAGGCCATCCATAATACCGGCCATCTTGTCCATTCCGCTAAGTCCCGGGAACTCGAAGCTGTCTACTTTGTTCAGGTAACGGCCATACTCGGCATAGATCTCTTCCAGTCTCTGTTTCAGGGAGCTTCCGATGCTTCTGTAATAAGCTGCCATCTCGCAGATCAGCATAGAACCAATGACTGCGTCTTTATCTCTTACGTACGGACCAGCCAGGTATCCATAGCTCTCCTCGAATCCGAAGATGAAGCGGTCTACTTCGCCGTCTGCTTCCAGGTTTGCAATCTGATCGCCGATCCATTTGAATCCGGTCAGAACGCTGCGAAGCTCAACACCATAATGCTCAGCAACAGCATCTGCCAGCGGTGTGGATACGATGGATTTTACAGCAACCGGTTTCTCCGGCATGGTGCCTTTCTCGATGCGGCCTGCGCAGATGTAGTCGAGAAGCAGAACGCCGACTTCGTTTCCGGTTACCAGCTCATAGCTTCCATCCGGGCATTTCATGGCGATACCAACGCGGTCTGCATCCGGGTCGGTTGCCAGCATCAGGTCTGCGCCGGTCTCTTTTGCAAGATCCAGGCCTTTTTCCAGTGCTGCAAAGATTTCCGGATTCGGATAGCTGCAGGTGGTGAAGTATCCGTTCGGATACTCCTGCTCCGGAACGATGGTGATATCGGTAATTCCGATGTCTTTTAATACACGGGTAACCGGTACAAGACCAGATCCATTCAGCGGGCTGTAAACGAGTTTCAGTCCAGCGGTCTTGCAAAGACCTGGACGAACCTGACGGGATTCGATGGCTTCGTACAGTGCATTCTTGCAGTCATCGCCGACGAAACGGATCAGTCCCTCTTCTACTCCCTGTGCAAACGGCATATATTTTACGCCGGTCAGGATATCGGTTTTCTGAATCTCTGCGTATACGATTGCAGCAGCATCGTCAGTCATCTGGCATCCGTCCGGGCCGTAGGCTTTGTAGCCGTTATATTTTGCCGGGTTGTGGGATGCAGTTACCATGATACCTGCATTGCAGTTATAGTAACGGGTTGCAAAGGAAAGTGCCGGTACCGGCATCAGTGCATCGTAAATTCTGACTTTGATTCCGTTTGCAGCCAGAACGCCTGCTGCTGTTTTTGCGAAAACATCGCTCTTGATACGGCTGTCATAGCTGATGGCTACGGTCTGGTTTCCGCCCTGTGTTTTTACCCAGTTTGCAAGGCCCTGTGTTGCCTGACGCACTACATAGATATTCATACGGTTTGTTCCTGCGCCAAGTACACCACGAAGTCCTGCGGTTCCGAATTTCAGAGATACAGCAAAACGGTCCTTGATCTCCTCATCGTTTCCTTCAATCCGTGCCAGCTCCGGGTTCAGATCTGCGTCTTCCAGATCAGCTGCCAGCCATCTCTTATACTCTTCCAGATACATGTGTTTATCTCTCCTGTTCTCTTTTATTTTATGTCCTGCTATGTAATGTCCATCCTAATGCAAGCATAAGTACACTATAGTCATAATATACCATAGCCAGCCCAAAACAGCAATTAAATTTGGTCATTTAAGCAGAATTTTACCGTTCTTTTTCTCTTTTTTTCGACTGTATCGGCTGTTTTCAGACAGAACAGGAGCAAAACAGATTTATCAGCCTTTTTATTCCTCTCCCGGTCTGTGATGATAATCAAATCCACATTTTTCCAGAAATGCCCGAGCGATTACCGTCGCACCGATCTGGTTCGGATGGATTCTGTCCCAGGCGATGTAGGAAGAATGGCGGTACTGGAAATAATCATTGAATACGGCCTGCAGGTCGATGAAGCGGCAGCCGTATTTTTCAGCCAGCTCACTGCAGATGGCCCCGTAGGTGTCCATGCGTTTTCTCATCCAGTCCTCTCCATTTGGCTCCATGTAGTATGGGGTCATAAGGAAAATACCTTTTACGTTGTCTTTTACGGAAAGAATCATCTTTTCGACGTTGAAACGGTACTCCTCCGGGGATACCTGCTCGTCCGGGATAGCCGGGCTGTCGAACTGTCTCCAGACATCGTTGATACCGATGCAGATGGAAACCCAGTCCGGTTTCAGAGATACCACATCGCGGTCAAATCTCTGCAGCAGATCGCGGCTTGTGTTTCCGCCAATACCGGAGTTTGTCACACGCAGATACACCTCCGGGTAAAATGCCGCAAGCATATTCTCGACGATTCTGACATAACTCTTTCCAACATTTTCAAATAAACCTTCCCCCACCGGCTGTGCGCTCTCCATATCCGTTACGGAATCTCCTGCAAATACAATCCGGTCCATGTGTTCAAAAATCATTTCTGTACCTCCTCTGGTCCTAATTTTTTAAATCTTCTGAGCCCCATTATAGTCTTGCCGTTTCGACTGTGCAAGGCAATCTTTGCGAATCCCCCCCACTTGGCGGACGCAAAAATTCCCGGCGGCAAAGCGTCGTTTTTTGTGCCTTGCTGTCGGGAATTTCATCTTTCTTTTTCTTACTCAATGCCATCCATATAAGCATTGTAAATTGCCGGGTCAATATTCTCCTCGATCGACTCATACACGCTCTTCGACGCCTTTCGGATCTCCGCTCTTGTCTGGTCATCAAGAGTCAGGATCTTCGTTCCGCTCTCCTCGATCGTCGCAATTTTATCGGCGATACGGGCATCGGACTGCTCTCTTGCGTACTCGGTCGCAATCTTTGCGGCCTCTGTCATGATCTCCTGCTCGTCCTCCGGCAGATCTTTGAAGAAGTCATCGTTGACGATCAGGGAAATCAGATGCGGCAGATGGTTCGTTTCCACTACGTAATCCTGCTGCTCATACAGGTTATTCGAAACGATGACCTCATACGGGTTCTCCTGCGCATCAATCGTGTGCTGCTGCAGGCCGATGTAAACCTCACTGAAGCTCATCGGCGTCGGGTTGGCACCGATGGCTTTCCAGAATGCCAGATGGTAGCTGTTCTCCATGGTACGGATCTTCTGGCCCTTGAAATCCGAAAAGCTGTAAACCGGCTTATTCGTACTCATGACACGAAATCCCTGATCCGCCATACCGAGCAGGTGATAGCCGCCCTCTGTGTAAACATTGCTGATCAACTCGTAAAACTCCGGATTATCAATCTTCTCACGGCATTCATCGAGAGAATCAAACACACACGGCAAATCAAACACGGCAAGATCCCCCATAAAAGAAACCTGCGGTGCCGTATTCTGTACGACAAACGGAATATCGCCGTCAGCACACGTTTCCAGCAGATCGCGGTCGCCGCCAAGCGTTGAGTTTGCGTAAACCTGAATTTTCATCCTTCCATCGCTCAGCTCTGAAATCTCTTCCGCAAACTTCTCAGCGAAGATCTGCGTTACCGTGTCCTCCGGGCTCGCCGTTGCCAGCGGCCAGGAATAGCGCTGTGTCGTCTCTCCATCGGAAGAGCCGCAGCCGGCAAGCGATGCGCCAAGCGCAATGACAGCGGCAAGTGCCGTCACTTTTCGGAAAAGCTTTTTCTTTTTTGTCATCTTTTTCATTGTCCTTCGCTCCTCCCTATAAAATTCCAATCGAAATCGCCGGAATAAACGTAATCAGCAGCAGTGCCACAAGGAAGAAACCGATCATCGGCATAGCCTTCTTTGCGATCTGCATGACCGGAACCTCGGTCAGGGAGCTTGCCACGAACAGGTTGACGCCGATCGGCGGTGTTACGAAGCCGATCGCCAGGTTGACAACCATGATCACACCAAACTGAATCGGATCCATACCGATTGCCTGTACGATCGGCAGCAGGATCGGGGTCAGAATCAGGATTGCCGGTGTGGTATCCATCACCATTCCCACAATCAGCAGGAATACATTGATGATCAGAAGGATCGCAACCGGGCTGTGGAAGTTGTTCAGGATAAACTCGCTGACCGTCTGCGGTACCTGCATCAGCGTCAGCACACGGGAAAATGCCGTCGATGCCGCCAGAATAAACAGGATCTGGGTGAAGGTACGAATCGCCTCAACCAGAATGGACCAGATGTCGCAGATGCGGATACTCCTGTACACAAGAAGGCTGATGATCAATGCATAGAATACGGAGATAACAGCCGCCTCAGTCGGGGAAGCGACACCGCTGTAGATACAGCCAAGGATGATCACCGGACTGAGCAGTGCAAAAAAGCTCTCTTTTAAAACGCGAAGCAGGCCTTTGTCATGCAGCACTTTGACTTCCGCATGGATCTTCTCTTTGTCCTCCCCATACCGTCTGCAGTGATAGATGGCATAAAGCATCAGCAGCAGACCGATCATCAGACCCGGTACAATTCCGGCAAGAAACAGGTCGCTGACGGAAGCGCCGGAAGCCATACCGTACATGATGAACGGAATACTCGGGGGAATGATAACGCCAAGGCCGCCGGCAACTGCCACAATCGCTGTGGAGAATGTCAGATCATAACCAAGGGTAGTCAGAATCGGGATTGTCATGCTTCCGACAGCAGCAACGGTCGCCGGAGCGGAACCGGAAATCGCACCGTAAAAAAGGCAGGTGACGATAACGGCGCACGGCATACCTGCGGTGAATTTTCCGAGAAAATAGGCAAAGACATCAAACAGTTTTTTGGAGATGCCTCCCTTAGCCATGATGATACCGGAGAGGACGAACATCGGAACTGCCAGCAGAGGGAAGGAATCGAGTCCTCCGAACATGGCACGGATCAGATATTTGGCTCCTACCGTAAAAGACGGGTCAAACACCGACGGAAGCACAGATGTGATTCCAAGGGTAATCGATACCGGAACAGCGATGACCAGCAATGCAACAAAAATCAGAAATAATACTACGACTGGCATTAGCGTTCCTCCTCATTCGAATTTTTAATCGTATGGATGCGGTTGTCGATACCCGCGTTCAGGGCATTTTCTGTGGCGTTATCTGCTCCGGCATTTGCCTCGATGAAGGATTCCGGCGTATTTCGCTCCGGATGGGCCGGGTCGAAAACGTTCTCACCGCGTGCCACACGGAACTCGATCATCCACCGCTGCAAAACACGGAATGCAACCAGCACAAAGGAGACTAGCGGTGCTGCCTGGACAAAATACATCGGGATCTTGCAGGCCGGGGAAAGCTGGCCGCTTTTAACTGACGACATCATATAAGAAAAAGCAAACGGAATCATATAGATGAAAAAAATCAGTTCAAACGTATGATTCACAATTTTGAAGATGGCTTTTCCTCTCCGCGGGAAAATCGCAACAAACTGCTCGATCTTGATGGAAAGGCATTTTTTGCTGCAGTAGCTGACGCTTAAAAAACCGCACCAGATAAAAATATATCTGGTCAGCTCTTCCGACCACGACAGCGACATGCCAAGGACGTAGCGGCAGAAAACCTGAATTCCCATGATCAGCGTCATGGCGATCAGACCGATCACAAGAAGAAATTCTTCCAAGTTTTCATCCAGCCAGTGAAATACTCTCTTCATAAAAGGCATACCTCCGTTAAATTTATAACAGAACAATAATACAAAAGGGACATCGGCATCAACAGCAAAGCTAAAAATACCGGTGTCCCCCAAAGAAAAAACGGTTACATGGCTTTGTGAAGCAGATCCAGAACGGTGCTCAGATCATTCACACCCATCTGACCCGGTGCGGATGCTTTCTTCGCCGCGCCGAAGGTCATGGAAGAACCAAACACCTCACCGCAGAGACGGCTGATTACACCGGTGCCTGCCATAGACATGGTGATGATCGGTCTGTCCGCATAATTGGTGGTCATTTCCTCTGTTGCCGCAAGCAGGGTCAGAACATCTTTCTTATTCTGCGGCATAACAGCGATCTTCGGAATGTCTGCGTTCATATCCTGCATCTTGCGCAGTCTGTAGATGATGTCTGCTTTTGCAGGAGTTTTGAAGAAATCATGGTTAGAAGCAACAACCTTTACGCCTGCAGCGTGTGCGCCGTCGATGATTTTCTTTACGATCTCATCTCCGGTGAAGATCTCAACGTCAATCAGATCAACGTATCCGGTCTGTGCTGCCTTGATGTTCAGCTCAGCGTATGCTTCCGGCTCGATAGCTTTCTCGCCGCCCTCTTTGGAGGTACGGAACGTCATCAGAATCGGAATATTGCCGAGTGCTGCACGAAGGTCTTTTAATGCATCTTCTACCTGTGCGAAGTCGAATACGCCTTCAAACCAGTCTACACGCCACTCTACAACGTCAACCGGAATCGAATGGAAGGTTTTTGCTTCTTCGATGATATCGTTTTTGGTAACTCCTACGATCGGAACGATGATCTTCGGTGCACCGGCACCGATTTCAATATCACGAACTTTTACTGTATTCATGTGTTTTTCCTTCTTTCTTCAATATTAACCCTGACTTTTCTTTTGCAGGCTTTTCTTTTTCACGCCCGGATTACTTGGCTCTTCGTACTCCGCAATCCTTAATCTCATTTTAGTTGTCCTGCTGCGCAAGTTCAACCATTTTTTTATAGCGAATGTTTACAAACAGTCCAAGTGCAACGCCAACTGCGGTCAGAACGATGTTCATGGTCATAACGCCGGACGGCTGCATTTTAGATGCTGCGGTCAGGATGGTGTAGTTGCAAAGAGAAGATGCAATCATAACCAATGCGGTTACGGTTCCTTTGATTTTCGGGAACAGCATATTGCAAACGGAAGTTGCGATCTGAAGCAATCCGCCTGCGCCTGCCCATCCGATGATGAAGGCACCGGCGATCATCAGCGGTTTGCTCTGTCCCATCAGGACTGCGATCATGGTTACAAGGCAGATTGCCGGGTAAACAACGATGAAACGAACGTCTTTGATTTTTCTGGTCAGGAATGCTGTTACGATCAGTGCCAGCATGGTTCCTGCAGAATAATAGGTCTGCATGATGGACGGATCAGCCCAGCCTACATTCTCTTTTGCAAAGTTCTGTGCACAGTTCAGCCACAGCTGGAATGTACCGGTGCAGGTGAATCCGATCAGGATCATGGCGATGGATTCGAAGGAGAAATGTGTATGTTTCAGACTGTCGATCAGACCCTCTTTTTTGCCGGATGCTTTCTGGTCAGCGTCTGGCAGCGGGAACAGGAATACCAGTACAAAAAGTACGATATAAGCGATTCCGCATCCGTAGAATAACGGATTGTAGGAGGTAAGGCCTGCTGCTGTAGAAGTAACAGCTACACCAAGAACAAATGGAAGCAGCATCTGAGCGATTGCGATGAAGAATTTGATTCCCATGGTAGCAACGCCAGGAGCTTTGTAAATAATCTCGGATACTGCCGGGTAAATACCGGTATCCAGGAAGGAGTTTGCGATACCGCCGATGATGGCGCATACGTAAGCGATGGTGTAACCGCCGTGTGTTCCTGCATGAAATGCAAGAGCAAGGCCGATCAGGTAAATTGCATAGGAAGCACTTCCGATTGCGGTGGAAATGCGACGTCCGAGCTTGTCGGACAGAGGACCTGCAAATGGCAGTGCGATCAGACGGCCAAGACCGAGTGCTGCGGAAATTGCGGTAATTGCCATTGCTTCCACTCCCCATGCTGCTGCCAGAGCCTCTTTGATGACTGCCTGGCCCAGAATAGAGCATCCAACACCGTGGATAAAGTAGTTCAAGTACAAAATTAATGCACTTGGCAGGTATTTCTTGTTCATGGTTTCTCTCCTTTTTAAATAGATCATGTGTTGAGGTCAAATTGTCTTTTTCCTCTGTTCGGTTCATCCTTTTGTTTTGTCACAAACAACAGATTACCAGTTTCGTGAATGTTAAAAAAATAACATTTGTCTTTATTTTAGCAGTGAAAGCGTGTACGGTCTAATGCTTTTAAAGGAAAAAACCAATGCATTGAATGCATTGATATGGTATACTTGAGTTATCATAATAAGAGGAAGCAAAGATTTTCTTACGGAACCATTTTTTCAGGAGGAAAAACCACATGACACTGAATCAGATTCTCTATTTCCGAAAGGTCGCCCGGCTGGAAAATTATCACCAGGCGGCAGAGGAGCTTTATATTTCCCAGCCATCCCTGAGCCGTTCGATGGCCGCCCTTGAAAGTGAGCTTGGAATCACGCTGTTTGAAAAGAAAGGGCGCGGTGTTGTCCTTACCAATGCCGGCCGCCTTTTTCTGGAGCATGCAGACCGGATCGCAGGTGACTGTGATATTGCGACAGGCAAGATGAAAGAGCTCGCCTCCGGTGGCGGAAAAATCAATATCGGTTATATTTTTCCACTTGCCGGACATTATATTCCGCACAACGTCCGCACCTTTCTGGACAAAGAAGAAAACAAAAACGTTGCCTTTAGCTTCTGGCAGAACCATACCCCGGCCATTGCACAGAAGGTGAAATCCGGCGAACTCGATCTTGGGTTTGGCGGCTTTTTAAAGCGCGACGACATGGAGTTTTTTCCGTTGATCCAGCAGCCGCTTGTCATCGTATCCCCGGAACATCATCCGCTTGCCGATGAACCGGAGGTTCCGCTTGTAATGCTTACCCGTTATCCGGTGATCGGCTACGACCGCGCATCCTGGATGGGGGCCTACACTGGTCATCTCTACCGAAAATATCAGCTTCATCCGAATATTATCATGGAATGCCCGGATGAATATTCGATTGCGGCATTGGTGCGCGAAAATTTCGGTATCGCGCTTATGCCGCGAACCGATATTCTGGAACAGGCAGACGGCATCCGTATCCATACGCTGAAAGGTCTCGAGATTTATCATCAGACCTTTATGTTCTGGATGAAGAACCGCTACCGGCTTCCGGCTGTCGAACGGTTTACCGAATATATGAAACAGCACGCTGACATTATTGAAGAGACCGAAAATGATAGCGAAAACGTATCGAAAGTTTATCTGAAAGATATTGTTAATTTTTAGTCGAAAGAGTTATGATGGATTTGTCACAAACAGAGGATTACCGCTCATGTAATGAATAAGGAGAAATTTTCATGAAGAGTGCTTACCCAAAAATTTTCGAGCCAATTACCATCAAACGAACAACGATTAAAAACCGTATTGCAATGACCCCGATGGGAACCAACTACGGTGAGACAAGCGGTGAAATGAGTAACCGTCATATGAACTACTACTCTCTCCGCGCAAAAGGCGGCGTTGGTCTTATTATTCTGGAGAACGCCAACATCGAGTACCCGGTCGGTTCCAACGGAACCAGCCAGATCCGTATCGACCACGACAGCTTTATGCCGCGCTACTATCAGTTAGTCGAAAACCTTCATAAAAACGGTGCTACCGTAGCGATCCAGATCAACCACGCCGGAGCTTCCGCATCTTCCGCAAGAACCGGTATGGAAACCGTTTCTTCTTCCAACATCCCGACAAAAGCCGGCGGAGAAACCCCTCGTCCGATGACAAAAGAAGAAATCATGACAACCGTAAAAAAATACGGCGAGGCCGCAAAACGTGTGCAGGCCATCGGTTTCGATGCCATCGAGATCCACTGCGGCCATTCCTACCTGATGAGCCAGTTCATCTCCCCGTATTACAATAAGAGAACAGACGAGTTCGGCGGTTCTGTAGAAAACCGTCTGCGTTTCCCGCGTATGGTACTGGAAGAAGTACGGAAAAACGTTGGACCGTGGTTCCCGATCATCGTTCGTATCTCTGCCGAGGAGCGTGTTCCGGGTGGAAATACGCTGGAAGATACGCTCGAGTACCTGGAGTACCTGGATGAGTTCGTAGATATGTACGACGTATCCTGCGGTCTGAACCCATCTCTTCAGTATCAGATCGACTCCAACTTCCTGCCAGATGGATGGCGTTCCTACATGGCAAGAGCCGTAAAAGACAAATTCAAAAAACCGGTCATCAACGCTGGTAACTACCGTGATCCGAAGGTCGTTGAAAAAGTTCTCGAAAGCGGCGATGTAGATATCGTCGGCATGGGACGCGGCCTGATCGCTGAGCCGAACTGGGTAAAGAAGGTGGAAAACGGCGAGGAAGATATCCTTAGAAAATGCATCTCCTGTAACGTCGGATGTGCCGGAAATCGTATCGGTGTCAACCGCCCGATCCGCTGTACCGTAAACCCGGCTGTTCCGGAAGGCGATGTTTACAAAGCACTGAAAGTGAACAAAAACTGTAACGTTGTTGTTGTCGGCGCCGGTACTGCCGGTATGGAAGCAGCCTGCACCGCAGCAGAAGTCGGATGCAACGTTTTCGTACTCGAGAAAAACGACCACATCGGCGGTCTTTCCACTTTCATCTCCGATCTTCCAAGCAAGACCCGTATGAAAGATTTCCCGAAATACCTTGAGGCAAGAGCTGCAAGACTGAAAAACCTGTATGTATTCCTCAACACGGAAGCTACCGTAGATAAAATCAAACAGTTCAAACCAGACATCGTTGTCAATGCTACTGGTTCTGTTCCGCTTGTTCCGCCGATCAAAGGCCTGAAAGAGAACATCGAAGCCGGAAACGTAGATACCATCTTTGGTATGATCAACAACGTAAACGCTGGAAAATATCCGGAAGAAGCCTGTCAGGGCAAGAAAGTCGTTGTAGTCGGCGGCGGTTCCGTAGGACTTGACGTTATCGAGTACTTCGCACCAAGAGGAGCTGAGTGTACCATCATCGATATGCTGCCGCAGATCGGTATGCTTGCAGACCCGATCACCAAATGCTCCATGCGTGAGACCCACGACAAATACGGTGTAAAAGAATATGTCAACACTGCTCTTCAGGAAGTAAAAGAAAACGCATTCACCGTAAAACTTCCAGACGGAACTATTCAAGATCTTAAATTCGATTACGGATTCAACTGCCTTGGAATGCGCTCCAACAACCCGGTTCTGCCGGAGATCCAGGAAGCATTCGCTGATACCAATACTTATGTATACACCATCGGCGATTCCGTACGTGCACGCCGTATCATGGAAGGTACCATGGAAGGCCGCGCGATCCTGAATGTACTGGAGTCCCAGGGATACCTGCATCTGGAGCCGCTTGAGTAAGTATCGACTTTAAGCAGCCCGACAAAAAACTGTATATCATCTGCTGCGCTGCCTCTTTTTCAAACCGAAACAGCGCAGCATGAAAAAAGAAAAGAGGAAAATATCATGCCAAATATTACAGGACATACCGAATTAGTTGGATTAATGGCTTACCCGATCCGTCACACCCAGTCTCCGACAACCCACAACCTTGCATACGACAAAAACGGAGATGACGTCATTCAGCTTGCTTTCGAAGTTGATAACGATTCTTTAAAAGATGCTGTGCAGAGTATCCGCGCGCTGAAAATGCTCGGTTCCAATATTTCCATGCCAAACAAAACTGTTGTCCACAAATATCTGGACGAGGTAGATGAAGCAGCTAAGTTATGCGGCGCTATCAACACCGTAGTCAACCTCCGCGACGAAAACGGTCAGGTAACCGGCAAACTGAAAGGCTACAACACCGATGGTATGGGATACTGGCAGGCACTGACCGAAGAAGGCATCGATTTCAAGGGAATGAAGATGGTCCTGATCGGAACCGGCGGTGCTGCTACTGCAATTGCAGTGCGCGGTGCTCTGGATGGAGTTGCAGAAATTGAAATCTTCAACATCAAAGACAAATTCTACAGCCGTGGAGAGGAAATTGTTGATCTGATCAATAAGAACACCAACTGCAAGGCTACCATGAACGATCTGGCAGACAAAGACCTCCTGAAAGAAAAAATGCACGCAGCTGACCTGTTCTGCGATGCTACCGGCGTAGGAATGCATCCACTCGAAGACCTTTCCAACATTCCTGATCCTTCCTTCTTTAAAAAAGATCTCATCGTAACGGATACCGTTTACGCTCCGCGCGAAACCGTTATGATGAAACAGGCAAAAGAAGCAGGATGTGAGAAAGTATTCAACGGCATGGGCATGATGCTGTTCCAGGCACTCATCGCAATCAAGCTGTACACCGGAAAAGATACTCCGGTTGACTACATGAAAGAGAAACTTGGAATCTGATTTCCGGGCGAATCTTTTCCATCTTAAACCTTAATCAAAAACCAACACGAAAAGAGGAAATGAACTTTGCGTCATTTCCTCTTTTTTTCTTGCTTTCTTTCGGCATCTGGAGTATAATTCACTTCATATAGTAGCAGTTTAAAGTGCTACAGCACGATTTATCATCATGCGGAAATACGAGGAGAGAGAGGATTTCAAATTATGTCAAAACACATCACAGGACACACCGGATTATTATGTTTACTCGGAAGCCCGGTTGCACACAGTGTTTCTCCGGAAATGCACAACGAAGCATGCGACCAGCTCGGCCTTGATTATAGCTACCTTGCCTTTGATGTACCGGAAGACAAAATGCCGCAGGCAGTCGAAGGACTCCGCACCATGGGTGCAAGAGGCTGGAACATCACCATGCCTGGCAAAAATATCATGTGCAAATTGGCAGACAAGGTTTCTCCTGCTTCGGAGATCTCCGGCGCATGTAATACCATCGTCAACGACAACGGCGTTCTCACCGCTTACACCACCGACGGCGTCGGCTTCATGAGAGCAGTTGCAGAAAACGGCGTAGACATCATCGGCAAAAAGATGACTCTGCTCGGTGCCGGCGGCGCTGCTACTGCAATCCTGGTACAGGCAGCCCTCGACGGCGTGGCTGAGATCAATGTATTCAACGTCAGAGACAATTTCTTCGGAAGAGCCGAGGAAATCGTTGCAAAACTCAATGAGCGTACTTCCTGCAAGGTTACCCTGCACGACTTCTCCGATCCGGAAGTCCTTCGCGCATCCATCGCAGACAGCGCCATTCTTGTCAATGGAACTTCCGTCGGAATGGCTCCAAAAACCGAGAACACCATCATCACCGACACAACGATGTTCCACAAAGACCTCTTCGTTTTCGATGTGATCTACAATCCGCAGGAAACCCGCCTGCTGCGTGAGGCAAAAGAGGCTGGATGCAAGACCGGAAACGGTATGTACATGCTGTTATACCAGGGAGCTGCTTCCTTCAAACTGTGGACTGGCGAGGATATGCCGGTTGAGATCATCAAAGAGAAATACTTCTCCGGAAAATAAGAAGAACTCCTGCTTTGCCGAATTTTCCGCCTGCGGCGGGTCGCTTCGGCGACACGCGCAAAAAGCGACACGAACAAGAAACGGCAAAAGGCTTCTGCCACGGATTTTTATCCGCTGGCAGAAGCCTTTTTTATAATCTTTTTTATGATCTTTTTTGATCAGCCCGCTTTCTGTACTTCATCAAGCTGTGCTGTATACAGTTTATAATAATGGCCTTTCTTTGCCATCAGCTCATCATGTGTTCCGCTCTCCATAATACCGCCGTTATCGATATACATAATCTTATCGCAGTTGCGGATCGTAGACAGACGATGCGCAATGATAAATGAGGTTCTGCCCTTCAGCATGGCATTGAGTCCCGTCTGCAGTGCTTTTTCGGTCTGTACGTCAATGCTTGAGGTCGCCTCATCGAGAATCAGAATGGCCGGATCGGAAAGCAGGGTACGCGCAAACGAAATGAGCTGCTTTTGTCCCTGGCTCAGCATGGAACCACGCTCCCTTACCTCCGTCTGATAGCGATCCGGCATTTTGCTGATAAACTCGTCCGCACAGACAGTTCTGCTCGCCTTCACAATCTCCTCATGCGTTGCGTCAAGCTTTCCGTAACGGATATTATCCTCAATATCTCCCGAGAAAATAAAGCTGTCCTGCATCATAATACCCATCTGCTCACGCAGGGAATGAATGGTCACCTGCGAGATATCCTGTCCATCGATCAGGACGCGACCGCCATTGACATTGTAAAACCGTGAAATCAGATTGACAATCGTACTCTTTCCGGCTCCGGTCGGTCCGACAAGCGCCACACTCTCACCCGGTTTTACCGTAAACGAAACATCGTTTAAGATCTGTTTTGACGCATCGTACGAGAAATTTACGTGATCGAAGGTCACCTCACCGCGGATTTTTGGCATTTCAACGGCATCTTTTGCATCCTTTACCGTCACCGGCTCATCCATCGTCTCAAAGATACGTTCCAGATACGCAATGTTGTTGATAAAGTTATTGAAGATGTTTCCAAGGTTCATGATCGGCTGCCAGAAATACGATGCATAGCTCGAAATCGCTACAATCGTACCAACCGACTTATTTCCCTGCCCGAAAAGGATCAGACCGGACAGAAAAATGGCAGCACGCACGCAGACGGAAATTGAATCGATACCCGGCCATACCAGGTTGGAATAGCGAACTGCTGTATTCCATGTTCTGCGGCAATCCTTGGAAAGATCTTTGAAAATCTCCGCATTCTCATCCTCTCGTGCAAAGATCTGCGTAATGCGGGCTCCGACAATATTCTCCTGCAGATAGGCATTCAGGTTTGAGTTCTTGTTCGAAACTGCCTGCCATGCACGTCTCTGTTTATTCTTGATCCAGACCATGAAAACGCACAGCACCGGCACGCCGCAGAGCACGACAAATGCCATCTGCACATCAACCAGAAACATGAAAATCACGATAAACAGAAGGTTGAAGCTCTCCAGAACGATGTTGATCAGACCATTTGACAGCATATCCGACACCGAGTTGACGTAATTGACAACCCGAATCAGGATCTTGCCGTGCGGGCGGTCATCGTAATACTGGAACGGCAGCTCCTGCAGATGTGCAAACAAATCTTTTCGGATATCATAGATGATACTCTGACTGACATCCACCATAATGCGGCTTCGGATTGTTGTGAAGATCACGCTCACCAGATAGATGCCGACCAGCATTCCCACAAGAGAAAATAAAAGCCTCTCGTTTTTCTCCGGAATTGCAAGGTCCAGCGCCCGCTGGATAATCATCGGCGCCACATAGCCGGACGCACCGCCGATGCCACTCAAAAGGATCGCAAAAACCATCCGTTTTGCATATTTTTTGATATAGGATGAAGCTCTGAGCAGATGCTTGATGTCAAACGGCTCTTCGAGCACTTCATCCTGCTTGTATGTATTTTTTGCCATTGCTTCCCCTCCTACAGTTCATCCACACCGGTCTGCAGCTTCACCAGTTCATAATAGTAACCCTTCTTCTCCATCAGTTCCTCATGTGTTCCCATTTCTTCAATATAGCCATTTTGCAGAACAATAATCTTGTCCGCTGTTTTCGTTGTCGAAATTCGCTGTGCAATCACAATCTTGGTACATGGAAAATCAAGCTCCCGTAAGGACTGCTGAATCTGTTTCTCTGTTTCCATATCAACCGCCGATGTTGTATCGTCAAGAATCAGAACCGATGGACGGATCGCCAGTGCTCTTGCCAGAGAAATTCTCTGCTTCTGGCCTCCGGAAAGACCAACACCGCGCTCTCCGACCAGGGTATCGTAGCCCTCCGGCATCTTTGAAATGAAATCTGCCGCAGCGGAATACCTTGCAAACTTGACAACCTCGTTCATCTTGATCGAATCATCGCCGTAGGCAATGTTTCCCTCGATCGTGTCAGAATACAGCAGAACATCCTGCGTGGCAAGTCCGATCTGTTTTCGGAGATCATACAGCTTCAGCTGTTCTACAGGAATTCCGTCAATCCGGATCTGTCCTTCTGTCGGCTCATAAAACCGCGGGATCAGATTGATCAGCGATGTCTTGCCGCAGCCGGTCTCGCCCATGATCGCAACCGTCTCGTTCGGATGGGCCGTGAAGGAAATATTGTGCAGAACCGGCAAATCACCATCCTCGTATTGGAAGGAAACGTTATCAAACTCGATTTTGCCTTCAAACCGCTCCGGATGGGAAACGGCATTTTCTTCGTCCCTGATTTTCGGTTCGGAGTAATACAGCTCCATGACCTTTTTCGACGCTGCTGAGAACCGCTGAAATTCGTTCATGATATTTCCCATCTGACGCATCGGATTGGCGATTGCCCAGATGAGGCCTGAAAATGCCACATAGTCTCCCATAGTAAGCTGTCCTCTGATCATAAAAACACCGCCGACTGCGAGCAGGACAACCGGCATCAGGTTCGCAATACTCTCGACAATCGGGAAAAATTTCAGCCATACCATTCCGGTTGCCTTATTCGTCTCCGCATAGTCGGTATTGGCACGGTCGAATTTCTCGATTTCGTAATCTTCTCTTGCAAACGCTTTGACAACGCGGTTTCCGGAAATATTCTCCTGTGCGCATGTATTCATCTGTGCCAGTTTTTCACGCAGCGCCGCATGCATCGGGGCAACGCGGTTCCGGAACAGATAGATAATCCAGAATACAAACGGTGAAATCACAAGAACGCACAGTGCCAGCTTCCAGTTCGTATACAGGAAGAAAACGGCCGCTGCAGCAAACAGAGAAAATGACTCAACCACCATTCGTACAACCCATGCAACCATGTGACGCACCGCATCCAGGTCTCCTGTCTGCCGTGTCATCAGATCTCCTGTCCGATAGGTACTGTAAAACGTCATATCCTGACGCTGAAGCTTGTCGTACAGATAATTCCGCACCCGGTACAGAACACTCTGCGACACCGTCTCATAGATCATACAGCTGCCATAAACAACGATAACACGCAGGAACGTAAAGCCGACCATCGCAAACAGCAAGCGGTAAAGCAGGTCACGGTGTACCTGAAGATTTGTCGCCGCGTTCTCCCCCGTTAAAAACAGATCCACAATTTTTCCCGAAAAATAGGGAATCGTAAGCTGCAGAATATTGTACAAAACGGTTCCGAGAATACCGACAAAGTACAGCGCCCGTTTTCCCTCCATGTTTTCCCACAGCCACGCAATTTTGTTTTTCGGGAATTGTTTCGTGTTGCTTTTCATGTTTTCATATCCCCCCTTATCTTAGGAAATTGAGTTACCAAATTCAGCATTAATTTTCTTTCAAATGCTTTCGCCATTGTATCAATTTTCATTTGGATATGATATAATGCGACTGTACAAAAATAGAATGTTTCTATTTTTCCGAAACTGATATTCCCAGAAAAATACTGAATATTTTTTACCTGAAGGGGGACTTTTCCGTTGAAGAATCTTTTTGAATACAGTGACATCCTGCACTCGCCGATTGAAGCCTTTTCCTGCTGCTCCGACAGTTTTTCCATGCCGGTCAAATCCCACTGGCACTATTTTACGGAGGTTCTTTATCTGCAGGAAGGTTCTCTTCTCGTGAGCTGCAACGATTCCGTCTACCACATAAAACCGGGCTCTTTCATCCTGTTTCCTCCACAGACGGTCCACGCACTTGCCGCAGACCAGGATCGGCCATTCCGCTATTTCTGTATCAAATTCAACCTGAACCGCATCCAGCTCACCGGAAGCTACCTTCCGAACCTGAGCTTTGCTTTCCATAAAATCGCCACGATGACCTATCCTTCGCTTTTGTTTACGCAGGAAGATCTCTCAGAGCTGAATCTCCATGATTTTTTTGTAACCCTTGAGAGGGAGGCTCTTGAAAAGAAATACGGTTATGATGCCTATATCTATTCTCTCTTTTCCACACTGTTTCTCCGGCTTCTGCGTATCTGGCACTGCCAGGGAATCTGTTTCAATCCCGAATCGATTTCCGAGAGTGAGGAACAGAGTATGCAGGATATCCTCGTCTATCTCGACCGCCATTCCCAGGAAAACATCAATATCGAGGCACTGGCACATAAATACAACATGAGCTACTCCTATTTTGCCAAACTTTTTCTGAAGCATTACGGGCAGAGCTGTAAGCAGTATATCGAGTTTATCCGCCTGAACAAGGTTGAAAACCTGCTTCTTTTTACCGACTATGACCTGAACTATATTGCAGCCGAGACCGGCTTTGCGGACTGCAGTCATCTGATCCGCACCTTTAAAAAGCGGTACCAGATCACCCCGCGGCAATTCCGTCAAAAGCACCAGACCACGGTTTCCTCGTCTCTCCCGGCGAAGCTGGGATAATCTGAAAATGAAAAAACCCTGCAAAAGCACAATGTCATTAACTTAAAAGCAGAAGATATTTATTCCGAAATGGATTAGATATCTT
>NZ_QUGO01000018.1:2925-73245 GCF_003479105.1 Blautia sp. AF19-13LB | reverse complement strand
CGGTGT
This sequence comes from Blautia sp. AF19-13LB, assembly GCF_003479105.1. NCBI lineage: Bacteria > Bacillati > Bacillota > Clostridia > Lachnospirales > Lachnospiraceae > Blautia > Blautia sp. AF19-13LB. The sequence goes on along the minus strand of NZ_QUGO01000018.1, from coordinate 73,239 downwards.
GAAGCGGGGGAAAAGCTGGAGATAACTTCAAAGGCTTACCTATCGCTATTTCCCACCGACCTTGCCACCTATGGAGAAGAAGCCAAAAATCTTTTGCAGGATTTACAGAGCCGCAATGAGCGCATGTTCCTTGTGACGGTACTGGTGGAAAATATCGCTGCCAAACGTCAGAAGCTGTTCAATGATATTTTTGCCGCTTCGGGTGTGGCACAGAAATACAACTGTGCCTTAAAACGGCTGGATTACCAGCAGGAACAGGGGCTTATGTCCTCGCTTGCTCTTGGTACGAACCAGATTGAGATTGAGCGCGGGCTTACGACTAGCAGCACAGCGATCTTTGTACCGTTTACCACCTGTGAACTGTTCCAGGAGGGCGAGGCATTGTATTACGGCCTGAACGCCCTTTCCAATAACCTGATTATGGCGAACAGAAAAACGCTGAAAAACCCCAATGGGCTGTTTCTCGGTACCCCAGGAAGCGGCAAATCTTTCTCTGCCAAGCGTGAGATCGTCAATGTGTTCCTTCTGACGGAGGACGACATCATTATCGCCGACCCGGAAAATGAGTATGGGCCGCTGGTACAGCAGTTCGGTTCCCAGGGGCAGGTCATTGATATTTCCCCTACTTCCACGAACTACATCAACCCGATGGACATCAATCTGGACTATTCCGATGATGAAAACCCGATCACTTTGAAAAGTGATTTTATCCTGTCGCTGTGTGACCTTATCATCGGCGGCAAAGAAGGACTTTCCCCCATTGAAAGGACGATCATCGACCGTTGTACCAGACTGGTGTACCGGGAATACCTGCAGGACCCGTGCCCGGAAAATATGCCGATCTTAGGTGATCTTTACGAGCTGCTTTTGAAACAGTCTGAACCGGAGGCACAGAATATCGCAACGGCGCTGGAAATCTATGTCAATGGTTCCCTTAACGTGTTCAACCACCGTTCCAATATCCAGATGGATAAACACCGGGTACTGTGTTTCCAGCTTAAGTCACTGGGAAAAGCCTTAAAGGAAATCGGGCTTTTGATCATGCAGGATGCGGTGTGGAACCGTGTCACGGCCAATCGCTCCAAACATAAAACAACCTGGTTCTATATCGACGAATTCCATCTTCTTTTGAAAGGGCAGACAGGAAGTTTCAGCGTGGAGATCTGGAAACGCTTCCGTAAATGGGGCGGAATCCCATCAGGTTTAACGCAGAATGTCAAGGACCTTCTGGCTTCCCGTGAGATCGAAAATATTTTTGAGAACTCGGACTTTATCTATATGCTCAACCAGGCCCAGGGAGACCGTCAGATTTTGGCAAAGCAGTTGGGAATCTCCCCGCACCAGCTTTCGTATGTGACCCATTCCGGTCCCGGCGAGGGGCTTTTGTTCTTTGGAAATGTGATCATCCCTTTTGTGGACCACTTCCCGAAGGACACACTCTTGTACAGCGTGCTTACCACAAGACCGGATGAAGTAGCGGGGACCAAAGCGTGAGACAAAAATTAAAATGGATCGGAGGTGAGAACAATGGCACACGACAGGGAATTTCAAAGGAGGCGCAAAGATACCCGGATGCCGGTGCGTGATTCCCACGGGGAGGATCAACCGGCAGCCAGGCAGACCGAACAGAATTTTGACCTGCGCAGGGCACGGGACACCCCTTCTTCTGTCAACGGCAAGACACACAGGCAGGACATCCCTGTACAGACGGAATTTTCCCATCTGTCACCGGAAACACCGGCGTCCTTGCTGGAACAGGGCGAAGCGTATGCAACCGCTTTGGATGGTTTTTCGGAACACTTTGAGACACCGGATGCTACCAGGACAGCGCCCCCGATACAGGACAACGTGCGAAGCAATTTCCGGCAGGAGGCTTCCAGGCGTTCTTTTGTAACAGAGGATGTGACAGACCATGATACCGGAAAATATGCTCCTTCTTCCGAAGGCTCAGCCCCACCGAACGGCACAGACAGATCCGGTCAGGAACACCGTTACCGAACACACCAGCATGGGAACAAATATCAGCAGCGTTTTCAGGAAGCGGCACAGGCGGAGGAACAGGCAGCGCAGAAGGAAAAGGGTATGGATAGCGAACCGCCGAAAACATCCAAACTGGAATTTACTGCGGATGAACTGCCGCCGGAGCCAAAGGATAAAAAGCTCACCCATGCAAGACGGAGGGCGGAACGGACTGCACAAAAAGCAGAGCAGGCACAAGACCGTCTGCCAGCCCGGAAGAAACTGCGCATGGAGACGGTTTCCGACCCGGAGACCGGAAAAGCCAAAAAACACTTAAAATTTGAAAAGGAGGTTAAATCCCAAAAGGCCCATGTAAAAGGACCTGTACCTCTGCGTCCGGTCAAGGCGGGCGCCAATACTGCCATTGGTTACGCTCATAAAAAGATTTATGAGGCAGAGGATGAAAATGTGGGGATCAAGGCAGCCCACCGCTCTGAACTTGTGGGCGAGGCGGGGCTTCGCACGGCATATCACCGGCATAAAACTGCCCCCTACCGAAAGGCAGCGAAATTACAGCAAAAATCAGCAAAGGCAAACGCAAGACTTGCCCACCGGCAGGCTCTTAGCGACCACCCGGAGTTGAAGAAACATGCGATTGCCCGGATGTGGCAGAAACAAAAACTGAAAAGGCAGTATGCCAAGGCTGCCCGTGAAGCCGGGAAACAGGCCAAAAATGCCGCAGTCGCAACAGAGAGGGTCAGCGTCGGTATTGTCCATGCGGTCAAACAGCACCCTGTGATCTGCCTTGTTCTCCTGCTTCTCCTTTTGGTAATTTTCCTGATCATGTCCCTGTTTTCTACATTCTCCAATATCGGAACCGGCGGTCTGGGAAGTCTGGCTGCTTCTACCTATCTTGCAGACGATCAGGACATCAATCAGGCGGAGCTTACCTATACCGAGTGGGAAACAGATCTGCAAATGGAAATAGACCGGGTGGAATCAGACCGCCCCGGCTATGACGAATACCGGTATAACCTGGGCGCGATCGAGCATGACCCGTATGTGCTGATGGGGTATCTGACTTCTGCTTATCAGGGATTTACTTACGATGAAGTGGAAAGCGTGCTGCGGCAGCTTTTTCAGGAACAATATACCCTGTCCTTTTCAGAAGAAACCGAGATCCGTTATCGCACAGAAACTTCCGTTGACCCGGAAACCGGGGAAGAAACCCAGGAGGAAGTGCCTTATGAATGGCGCATCTTAAATGTCAAGCTCACAGTCACACCTCTGGAAAACCTGGTCGTTTCCCGGATGAACGCAGACCAGAAAGAGATCTGCGAGATCCTGCTGCAGACAAAAGGAAACCGCCAGTATGTCAAAAATGTCTTTGGCACCAACTGGCTTCCTTATGTGACCAGCTACTACGGCTATCGGGTACATCCCATCAGCGGGGAAAAGAACTATCACACCGGTGTGGACATCGGGATGCCGGAGGGCACAGAGATCCTTGCCGGGCATGACGGAACGGTCACCCTTGCGGGAAATGCCGGCGGTTATGGCTTGTGTGTCGCTATTGAAGGCGAGGCATACGAAGAACATACCCTGACGACCAAATACGGGCACTGTTCCCAGATCCTTGTTTCTGCCGGGCAGGAGGTCAAAGCCGGGGATGTGATTGCAAAGGTCGGGAATACCGGAAATTCTACCGGGGCCCACCTGCACTTAGAAGTCCTGGTTGACGGCCAGTATTTGAATCCCCTGTATTTTGCCGATACCGGCGATACCAGCGAACGGCACCTGCCGGAAGTTGGTTCAGGCGGCACAGGAAACTACTTCGATTATGACATTCCACCGGAAGCCCTTGCAGATGAACAGTTTGCCGCAATGATGGCCGAGGCGGAAAAATATCTTGGCTATCCGTATGTATGGGGAGGCGCAAGCCCTTCCACTTCCTTTGACTGTTCCGGCTATGTGTCCTGGGTAATCAACAACTGCGGCGTTGGCTGGAATTTTGGAAGGCTGACCGCGGATGGTCTTTTAGGTGTATGTACGCCGGTATCAAGTGCGGATGCAAAACCGGGCGACCTGATCTTCTTCCAGGGGACCTACAACACCAGCGGCGCAAGCCATGTAGGGATCTATGTGGGAAATGGAATGATGATCCACTGTGGAGACCCGATTTCTTATGCAAACATCAATACAAGCTACTGGCAGCAGCATTTTTATACATTTGGGCGTCTGCCTTAACAGATTGGAGGTAATAAATTGAATCCTAAAATTGAAAAACTGGAAAAGGAAATTGAAAAGACCAAAACAAAGATTGCGGAAATGCAGGCAAAGCTCCATAAGCTGGAGGAACAGAAAACAGAGCTGGAAAATACCGATTATGTAGCGGTGGCGCGCAGTTTCAAACTGACGCCCCAGCAGCTTGCGGATTTTTTGAAATCACAGCAGGCAGCCCCTTCGGAAACTGTTTTACCGCAGGAGAAGGAGGATGTGCATGAGGCTTAAAAAACTTTCCCTGCTGCTGGCGCTTACGCTTCTTGTAAGTGTCAGCGCATTACCTGTAACGGCTCATGCCGGCGGTTCCAAAGACACCACACCGCCAACGCTGACTGCTTCCATGGAGGGCGATGCCCTGAAAATAGAAAGCAGTGACGATCTATCCGGCGTGGAGGCGGTCTTTGTTGATGAAAACCGTATCAACTCCCTCACCGACGGGAAAGCGTCGGTCGCACTGAAAGATTATGCCGGAACAGAAAAACAGGTAAGCATATACGCAAAAGATTATGCCGGCAACCGTTCTGATGTGGTAAAGCTGGATAATCCGTATTACAAAGAACCGGCTCCTGAAAAGAAACCTGCTACGACAGCACCCCAGAGTCCGTCCGGTACACAGACAAAACCGCCTAAGGAAGAAAAACCTTCCGGCTCAAACGCTGCAACCCCTTCCGGCGGCGGAAATTCTTCCGGTTCAGATAACAGTACCGGACAGCAGGAAAATACTTCTGCGATCCCGGAAGGTGCATTTACCCCGGAAGGCACCGGAACGGTACAGGACAACATCAGCGGTACGGATGGGGAAAAACAGTTTTACACCATCACTACGGACGCGGGCAATGTCTTTTATCTGGTGATCGACGGGAAACGGGAAGATAACAATGTCTACTTCTTAAACGGCGTCACAGAGTCCGACCTGATGGCACTTGCAGAAAAGAACAATGGCAGCATGAGCATGATCCCCCAGGAAGAAAGCTGTAACTGCACAGAAAAATGTGAGGCAGGAAAGGTTAATACCGGCTGTCCGGTCTGCAAAAATGACTTAAATGGCTGCAAAGGAAAAGAAAAGCCGGCGGAAACTGAAAAACCGGCAGAACCGGAAAAGCCGAAGAAAGAAACCGGCAGCGTCGGCACGATCCTGTTTATCCTTGCTGCCTTACTTGCGGTCGGCGGGATCGGTTACTATGTAAAAATCGTGCGTCCGAAACAGCAGGCCGAGGACGATGCGGAATTTGAGGATGACGGTTATGGCGAAGGCTTTGACCCGGATGAGGCATACGGGGAACCGGAATATCTTTCCGAGGATGATTTTGACGACAAGGACAGCAAATAAGGCCGTCCTTTTAGATTTTATGAAAGTGAGGATTTTTTCATGGAACATATCATAACCAGACGCCGCGGCTTTCGCAAGCTGTTGGCGTTTTTGCTTTGTATGGCAAGCATTTTGGGGCTTCTTCCGGCTCAGGCTTTTGCCATGTCTGTCGGACAGACGGCAAGCTCCTGGCTGGGCGACCAGTATGTGGGCTCTGATGGGAACCACTACCGTGCCCCGGCGCCTTACACCTATCTTGCCTACCATGCAGACGGAACCATCGATGTACACACCAGTTCCGGGGGCAATGCTTACCGGCACTATATGCTGACGGATTCTGACGGGATCAGCCACCAGGTTTACTGTGTGGAGAGCGGGATTCCTTACCATACTTCGGAAAATACCTATGTTTCGGAAAGCGGGACCAACAGCCAATACCTGAACCTGCTTCCTGCCGAGGCAAGGAGGGGGATCACCCTGACTGCGATCTATGGCTGGAAACCCGGTGCGGCGCTCCCTGTTTCCGGAATCAACGAGGATGACTATAAGATGGCAACCCAGATCATCCTTTGGGAATACCAGCAGCAACTTAGAAGCGATCCGTACAGCCGCCACGGAAACGGCCACGCAGACGCCGACCAGTATTTCAGCGTGATCGCCGGACGACCGGCAGAAAAAGCCTATGACTGGATTCTTGCACAGGTCGCTTCCCATTCCACAGTACCTTCCTTTACTTCTTCTAAGAAAAGCGAAGCACCGGAACTGGAACTGAAATGGGATGTAGAAAAAAAGGTCTATACCCTGACGGTCACAGATACCAATAACTTGAAGATCGATCTGGAGGCTTTGAAAGGCAGCGGCGTTTCTGTGACAAGAAACGGAAATGAATACACCTTTACCAGCAGGCAGATGATGATGGACCCGGTGCTGTTTGAATTCCGAAAGAATATCCCGGTGGCAAACGACATGCTGATCTGGGGCAGACCCGGCTACCAGACCATGATGACCGGCGCCAGCGATCCGGTTTCCTTCTTTGTAAAATTCAAAACGGAAACTTACGGTACCGCAAAACTTGTCAAGACCAGTGAGGACGGCATTGTTTCCGGTATCACCTTCCATATCTCCGGTACGGACATTTTGGGAAATGAAGTCAATGAGGAAGTTACGACCGGAGAAAACGGCCAGATTGAAAAGAAGCTCCTGCCGGGAACCTATCTGGTAAAAGAACTTCCGGTGGACCGCTATGTGACCCCTTCCGCACAGTACGTGACCATTGAAAGCGGGCAGACTTCTTCGGTACATTTCAGCAATATTCTGAAGAAATTTCGCGTCCATGTGGTAAAGAGTGATGCTGACACCGGAAATGCTCAGGGGGATGCCACGCTTGCAGGGGCGGCCTATGGGATCTTCCGTGATGGCGAACTGATCGACACTTATACTACCGGACCGGATGGCAGCTTTATGACCCGCTATTATGTATGCGGGGATGGCTGGACGATCCGGGAAATCGAACCGAGCACCGGGTATCTTCTGAATGAAACCATTTATGAAGTGGGTGCATCCCCTTCCCTGTATGAAGTGGAACTCAATACCACAGAAAATCAGGTGACGGAAACGGTTATTTACGGAAATATCCAGCTTGTCAAGCACACCGATGACCTGGACCCGGATGTGCCTGAGGGCGAAAATACCGACGATCCCAATGCTGGTATCATCGAACGCCCGGAAGCAGGCGCAGTCTTTGAAGTTTACTTAAAGGCAGCCGGGAGCTATGACGCGGCAAAGGAAAGTGAACGTGACCTTCTTACCACGGATGCGGATGGTTTTGCTTCCAGTAAACCGCTTCCTTATGGACATTATACGGTCCATCAGATCGCAGGCGAGGAAGGCAAAGCCTTTGTCCCGGACTTTACGGTATTCATTTCCTCTGACGGAAAGACTTACAGCTATATCCTGAACAACCGCACCATCACAGCCCGTCTGAAAGTTGAAAAATGTGACGCAGAGACCGGAAAGATTATCCCTGTGACCGGAACCGGTTTTCAGATCAAGGATCTTTCCACCGGGGAATTTATCACCCAGACCGTCTACTATCCGAACCCGGAAACACTGGATACCTTCTATGTTTCTGACGAGGGCTGGCTGATGCTGCCGGAGCCTTTGGCCGCCGGGGATTATGAACTTTATGAGGTGGCTGCCCCTTATGGCTATGTGCTTTCCGATCAGCCGGTACCGTTTACCATTGACGGCAGCGAGGCGGTTGTGACGGTCACTCAGTACAATATGCCGCAGAAAGGCCAGCTTACCATCACAAAGACCGGAGAAGTATTTGCTTCTGTCCAGGAAAACGACGGACTGTACCAACCGGTATATGAGGTTGCCGGACTTCCCGGAGCGGTCTATGATGTGATCGCAGATGAAGATATTTATACCGGTGACGGTACCTTGCGGGCAGAAAAAGATACGGTTGTGGAAACACTTACGACCGGCGAGGACGGCACAGCGAAAAGCGGGTCTCTCTATCTTGGCCGTTATCGTCTGGAGGAACGTCAGGCGCCTTCCGGCTGTGTGTTGAATCCTCAACCGGAATATGTGGAACTGACCTATGCGGGTGAGACCGTAGAGGTTACACAGACAGCGGCCGGTCTTTATGACGAACGCCAGAAAGTGGATGTCACACTTTTCAAGGCAATGGAGACCGATGACCTGTTCGGTCTTGGCATGAACGAGGAATATAAGGATATTTCCTTTGGACTTTATGCTTCCGCAGACCTGACGGCGGCAGATGGCAGCGTAATCCCGGCAGGTGGACTTCTGGAAGTGGTCTCTGTTTCGTCTGAGGAATCCGGCGGTTACAGCGCTTCCTTCGCTTCCGACCTGCCTTTTGGCAGCTATTATGTCAAGGAACGCACAACCAACGGCGCCTATATCCTTTCGAATCAGGAATATCCGGTTGTCTTTGAGTATGCTGGTCAGGAAACCGCCCTGGTACAGATCCTTGTCAATGAAGGCGAGGCTGTTTCCAATGAACTTCTCCGTGGGCGTGTAGACGGTGTAAAAGTCGGGGAAAACCCGGAAGGCGGCGAGGATGTCACGCTTGCCGGTGCGCTCATGGGTCTGTTTAGACCTGATACCGAAGAATTTACTGAAGAAAATGCGCTGCTTACTGCTATTACCGGAAAAGACGGCAGTTTTTCCTTTGAGAACATTCCTTACGGACACTGGATCGTCAAGGAGATCTCTGCCCCTGACCTTTATACGGTAAGCCCGCAGCAGCACCATGTATATATCGGTGCAGACGGACAGCATATCGAGATCCGTGTGGAAAACACCCTGATCCGCGGCAGTGTGCAGGTAACTAAAACCGAAGCTGTGGAGGAACCGTCCCCTGTGGAAAAGGAGGATAAGAAAGACAAGAATTCTTTCCTGCGCTTCCTGCCCGGTGCAGTGTTCGACCTGTATGCGGATTTCAACGCCAACCAGGAATATGATCCTGACGATCAAAAGATCGGTACGCTGAAAGAAACCGATGCAGGCTATCATACGGCGGAAAACCTTCTGGCTGGCGGCTACTTTATCAAAGAAAGCAAAGCGCCGGAGGGCTATCAGCCTGACTCAAACGCTTACTATTTTTCCATCACAGAAGATGGACAGGTCGCAGTTGTGGAAAATGGAGAAGCCGGGCACGGATTTACCAATGAGGCTTACCGCGGCAACTTAAAGATCACAAAGGATTCCAGCGACGGGCGCAAAGATGGTTTTGCCATCGAGGTTAAGAGTGCGGACGGCTCCTACTGCGAGACATTCACCACTCCAAAATCCGGCGTGATTGAAGTTAAGGGCCTTCGTGTCGGTATTTATACCGTAACAGAAGTTGCAAACCGGGCAAGCAAGGATTACATCATTCCTGATGCCGCCACGGTGGAGATTAAGGCAGATCAGACATCTACAGTCCAGTTCTTTAATGAAAAACCGGAAAAGCCGGATAACCCAAAGAACCCGGAAAAGCCTTCTGTTCCCTCCAATCCTTCCACCCCTCAAAAGCCGGTACCGCAGACCGGGGATGATCCGTATATTTTCCTGTATGGCGGACTGCTGGCAGCCGTACTGATCGGCGGCAGCGTATTTGCTGTGTATTATTTCAAAAAGGGAAAATACAGCAGGACTTCCCCGAAAAGAACGGCTGTCGGGGTTTCTGTCCTTTCACTCTGCGTTCTGGTGGCTCTTGGCAGCGGTTTTTTGGTGTTCCGTGACTTGAACCAGTATGCTGAGAGTAAAGATGCCTATCGAGATCTTGCCGGATATGTGGAAGTACCGGAGCAGACAGCTTCCCCGGAGTCGGCACCCGATCCGACAGAACCAAAACGGGACGATGCCGATATTGTCCTGCCTTCGGTAGACTTTGAAACGCTCCGTGAAAATGGACCGGACATCATCGGATGGCTTTCCCTTCCTGATACGGTGCTCAATTATCCGGTAACGCAGACCGACAACAACGAATATTACCTGAACCATCTTTATGACGGAACCTATAACAAGGTTGGCTGCCTGTTTGCCGATTATGAAAACCGGGCAGATTTTTCAGACCGCAATACGATCATTTATGGTCATAATATGCGGGATGGTTCCATGTTTGCGCTGCTGAACCGGTACGATGAACAAAGTTACTTTGATGCTCACAGGCAGATGTATCTCGTTACTCCGAAGGGGGGTTATGTCATGGAGATCTTTGCGGCTTTTGCAGCAAAGCCGGAAGAATCCGGCAGTGAAACTTCTCCCTGGCAGCTTTCCTGGAAGGATGACGGTGCTTATACTACCTGGCTTACAGCTATGAAGGAACGTTCTGCGGTGGAAAGTGATGTGACTGTGACCTGCAGCGATAAGGTACTGACCCTTTCTACCTGTACGCCGGGCGGCACAGGACGCTTCCTTGTCATGGGAAAACTCGTGAAAGTAGATAACGAAATATAGATTTTAGACGGTGCGGGGGCAAAAGCTCCCGCACCTGCTGTTTACAAGGAGGATTTTATTTTATGGTAAATACCATGATTTCCATTCCCGGCTATGTCCATCTTTACCGCTCACTTTTGCGGTTTTACGACATGCCGGAAAATGAAGTCCGGGAAATGCTCTATCTTCTGAATACGGCAAACCTGGACTGCTACGAGTATTATCACCCGGACCGCAGTGTGATCCAGAGCGGACCGGTCGCTTTTTGCGGATGGCTGGAAACGAAAGACTGCCGCCCTTACCGCACAGAGGTACAGCTTTACAAGTCGCTGCTGTTTTTGAAGCGCAGCATTGACCGTGACCTGATCGTATCAGCTCAGAGGGAGGCTCTGCAAACCCTGCGCTGTATCATCTCCAATCTGGAATACCGCTTTTATAAAGCCTATGGCATGGAGATCGAGGACAAACGCACGGTCTATGGGGAATGTACCTACCGTCTGGTTCCAAGGGAGGACGAACCCAGCGTGTGCCTGATGCACGACTGGATCTACCTGCCGAGTGCTTAAAATGTCCCGAATAATACACAATATTCGGGACAAAATAAGAATACGATAGTTCCCATCTCCTGATATAGAATTTGAAACTGATGTATAAATTCTGTTCTATGTGGAATACTATTGCTAAAACTCTTGAAGCCTATTGAAAATTTGTCCCGAATAATATATAATATTCGGGACAAAAGGAGGTGAGCAATATGGCAAATGGCTATTCCAAACAGATTCAGGAGCAGATAAAAGCAGCGGCGGAAGGAACTATTTTCATCAGTTCTGATTTTGCGGATATTGCCGATACGGAAACCATAAGACGGAACTTAAACCGGCTTACACAGGCAGGTATGCTTCGCCGCATTTTGAAAGGTGTTTATGAAAAACCAAAATATAGCAAACTTCTGGATGAATATGTGGCGGCAGACCCGGAAGCGGTGGCGAACGCATTGGCACGAAGTTATCACTGGACGATTGCCCCATGTGGGAATACAGCATTGAACCTGTTAGGTCTTTCAACACAGGTAACAGCAGTATGGTCCTATATCAGCGATGGTCCATATAAGACCTACGAGTGGAACTCTACAAAGCTGGAATTTAAGCACCGGACCAATAAGGAGATTACCGGATTGTCCTATATGACAAGTTTGGTTATACAGGCATTAAAAACGCTTGGCAAATCGAATGTTACGCCAGAAGTCATACAGATGCTTTCCGAAAAACTGACAGACAAGGATAAACAGGCTTGTTTGAAGGAAGCAACAGAGTCTACGGATTGGGTTTACGATACGATACGACAGATTTGTGGAGGTGAAAAGGTACAATGAGAAATATAGCAAGACTTTCAGATAACGACCGCAGGGAGCTGTTCAGAAATACAGCAGATAAAATGGGACTGAATGATGCCATCGTAGAAAAAGACTTTTGGGTATGTTTTACGCTGGATTATTTATTTCACCGCTCACCATGGAAAGAGTCCATCACCTTTAAGGGAGGTACCAGCCTTTCAAAAGCCTTTCACCTGATCAGCCGGTTTTCAGAAGATATTGATTTGATTCTGGACTGGCGTGTATTGGGATATGGCAAAGATGAACCATGGGAGAAACGTTCCAATACAAAACAGGATGCTTTTAACAAAGAAGCCAATGCGCGTGCGGAGGTATTTCTGTCCGAAACATTCTGCCCGGCAGTCAAAGCCGGCTTATCCCAGGAAATCGGTTGTGAAGCAAATGTCTACATAGATGAAAAGGATAAACAGACGGTCATTTTCGCCTATCCGCACCTTTTTACAAATACGGCGACCTTACAGGTGATCCGTTTAGAGATTGGTGCGCTGGCAGCGTGGACTCCTGCAAAAACAGCGCAGATCGAACCTTACGCGGCAAAATATTATCCGAAGATTTTTGAGCAAAAAGAAACCGCAATCCTTACCGTTGCCCCGGAACGGACCTTCTGGGAAAAAGCCACAATCCTGCACCATGAAGCGAACAGACCGGAACATTTGGAAATGCCGCAGCGGTATTCCAGACATTATTATGATCTCTACCGCATGGCTGCAACACCGGTTAAAGAAGCTGCTTTTTCCAGGCTGGATCTCCTGAAGAAAGTTGTAGATTTCAAAATGAAATTCTATCCCAGATCATGGGCGAAGTACCCGGAGGCTGTGCCGGGCACATTAAAATTACTCCCGCCGGAATATCGGTTTGCAGCATTGGAAGCGGACTATAACTCTATGCAGGATATGTTGTATGGGGATGTTCCGACATTTGAGACAGTCATAGCAGCGGTCCAGGAACTGGAAAAAGAGATCAATACACTATAAACAATTACATATCCATTTATTTGCCGACTATTCTAAGATGCTTTAGAATAGCCGGTTTCTTGTTTTCAAAGGAGGGATGCTATATTACGCAAAATGAAGTCAATGCCGTTTTTGACGAACAGGTGCGGCTCTGTGCTGATACCTTGAAACGGAAAACCAAAGAATACACCGGGGATGACCCGGACCGGCTGGGTGCATTTAAGGCAGCGGCAGCTTTACAGCACACAACGCCCCAGCGTGCCCTTGCCGGTATGCTGGCAAAGCATATTGTTTCTCTATACGATATGTGCTTTGCCGAAGAAGTGGTTTATCCGATGGACACATGGGACGAAAAGATCACAGACAGTCTTAACTATCTGTTCTTACTGAAAGCGATTGTAAAGGAGGGACATACCAATTAAACAGATTGAAGTAAAAATTTTGAACTGCCAGGCGGTAGCGGAAGCAGAAAAAAACATGGTCTTTGCGGCAAGGCTTACCCAGCAGGGACATAAGATTGCCTCAATGGACGACCTGATGGAGCTCTACGAAAAATCATTCAGCGTTCAGACAGTAGCGGCTATGGGGGCGCTTCCCCATCCTACCATCCAGAAATTTGCGGTGATCACGGTAGCCATTGTCGGCGCCAGCAGGCGTTTTCTGGCGCAGATCACCCGCCACCAGAACGAAGTAAAATTTATGAGTGCATCGCTGCAGTACAGCAACTATACGGGACAGGCGGATTTCGCTGTCCCGTATTCTATTATGACGGCTCCGGCAGTGGTACGGGAACTGTACTTAAAAAGCTGTAATGAAAGCATGAAATGTTATGAAGCCCTGTGCACTGCCGGAAGCGGGCACGATGCGGCCGGCTATGCCACGCCCCAGGGATTGCGGAATGTACTGCTCATCAGCGCCACCCCTTATCAGTGGAAACATATCATCAGCCAGCGGGTATGCCGGAGAAATACAGATGAAACAAGGATCGTGCTGCTAAAGGTCTGGAAAGAACTTTATGAACTAAGCCCTGCTTTGTTTGCCCCATCACTGACCGGGCCTTTTTGTCAGATGGATCGATGTCTGGAAGGGAAAATGACCTGCGGACGAAAACTGCAGGCAAATATGACGCCAGAGGATATTTTGGAAAAAGATTATCCTGCTCTTTGGGAAGGAGACTGCCGATGAAAATAAAACTGATCGACTTTGGCGTGCCGGAGCACCAGCGTCCTTACCGTCCGCATGGCAATGATGCCGGAGCGGATGTTTATCTGCCCTATGACTGTACCTTACAGCCCGGAGAAATCGCCAAAATTCCTTTGGGTTTTGGACTGGAAATACCGGATGGATATGCGGGATATATCTTTCCCCGTACCAGCATGGCGGTAAAAGGTCTGGTCTGTGAACTGCCGCCTGTGGATTCCGGCTATTGTGGAGAGATCCATGCGATCATCAGCAATGTAAGCAATCAGGCGCAGTCTCTTTTTAAGGGAGCCCGTATCGGGCAGCTTGTGATCACGCCGATCGTCATTGCGGATTTTGTAACCGATCTGGGAACAGAACGAGGAACCGGCAGCTTTGGCAGTACCGGCGAATAGAAAAAGGCTGTTTGGAGAACAGTTTTTGAATACTTATCGGTATAGGGAGCGGACATTTCGAGAACATTATAAAATATAATAAAGAAAGTCACGAAAAAAGCGGCCTTTACCGTGACCGCTTACTTTCTGCTATTGAGTTCTTTCATAATACCGAGGATATATTGCATGGATTGAGGATCAAGCTGTCTTGCCTCTGCAATGAATTCCTTTAAGGTTTCCGGGTAGGTATTTCCTTCATCAAAGAATTCCTGCGGTGTCACACCCAGATATTCGCAGATGTAGAAAAAAGACTGCATAGCGGGAAGTGACTTTTTATTCTCAATATTATTGATGTAGTTGTTTGCCTGACCTAACGATAAAGACATATCGCGTGCGGAAACTCCTTTTTGTGTCCGCAGTTTCGCTAATCGTTCCGGGACAAAATCTTCATACATCGCCTTCACCTCCCATTCTGTAATAGATTGTACCTCACGCCCCTTTATTATCCGCAAAAGGAAAAAGGGTATTATCGTTGACTTGCTAAATTAAATCTATTACTATATGAAAAGTGAAGAATTTTACCTATCAGATGGAGGGATGACCGATGAAAGGAAAAACTTGCTGTGTTACCGGACACAGGGATTTACCGCAGAATGAGATCAACAAAATAAAAACAGCCTTGGCACATGAGATCGATGCTGCTGTTACAGATGGGTTCACCTGTTTTATGAGCGGTTTTGCAGATGGCGTAGACCAGTATTTTGTGGAGCTGGTGCTGGAAAGAAAGCAGACCACCCCGGCACTGGAGCTGATCGCAGTGATCCCTTACCGCAAGCGTCTGGACAGCCTAAATAAGAAAACAAGAACCCGTGAACTGCTGGAGGCTTGTGCGGATGTTGTTGTGATACAGGAAAAATATCTCCCAAGCGTCTACTCCCACAGAAATCGTTATATGGTGGAACACTCCGACCGAGTGATCGCTGTATATGACGGACGGGAAACCGGAGGTATAGCAAAGACGATCCGCTTTACCCACCGGATGAAGAAGGAACTGCGGGAAATCCCAGTTGGAGAAATCGTCCTGCCGGATCACTTGAAACCAAAAACAAAATAGATACCTGTTGATGCGCTCACTTTGAAGTGGGCGTTTTTCTTTACCCATTTTTAGGAGGAATGCTTATGTGGAACCTGATTTCACATTTCCTTACCTTTGCCGGAGGAATGGCTTCCGGCGTTATGTTGATGTGTCTTATGCAAACCGGAAAACTTGCGGATAAAGAATTTGAAACTATGAAGGAGGAATAAAAATTGAAACTTGTGATTGCAGAAAAGCCCTCTGTTGCTATGTCACTGGCAGCAGTATTAGGCGCAACGGAAAGAAAAGACGGTTATCTCGAAGGTTCCGGCTATCTGGTGAGCTGGTGCGTGGGACATCTTTTGGAACTGGCACAGCCGGAGGCTTACAAAGAACAGTACGCCAAATGGCGGTATGAGGATCTTCCGATCCTACCGGAAAACTGGAAATATGAAGTGCCAAAGGATAAGAAAACGCAGCTTGCCCTTTTGTGCCGATTGATGAAGGACAAACGGGTGGATTCCGTGGTATGCGCTACGGATGCCGGACGAGAAGGAGAACTGATCTTCCGTCTGGTCTATGAATATGCCGGATGTAATAAG
The DNA here is from genome assembly GCF_003479105.1 of Blautia sp. AF19-13LB. Taxonomy (NCBI): domain Bacteria; kingdom Bacillati; phylum Bacillota; class Clostridia; order Lachnospirales; family Lachnospiraceae; genus Blautia; species Blautia sp. AF19-13LB. Next base: position 57,141 of record NZ_QUGO01000018.1, on the reverse strand, counting down.
CCTATGGAACGCCTTTGGATTTCCAGTATGGAGGATGCGGCGATCCGTGAGGGTTTTGACCATCTCCGTCCCGGCAGTGATTACGATAAACTCTATGATGCGGCGGTCTGCCGGGCAGGAGCCGACTGGCTGATCGGGATCAATGCCACCCGGCTTTTTTCTGTCCTGTATGGTGTCACCCTAAATGTCGGCCGTGTTATGTCACCGACACTGGCACTTTTGGTACAGCGTGAGTCGGATATTGAATCCTTCATCAGTAAGCCTTTTTATGTGCCGGAAATCACCTGCGGAGGTTTTACTGCTTCCGGCGAAAAAATGACGGAACGATCCGAGGCTGAAAAAATCCGTATGGACTGTGACCACAACTCCGCTTTTGTGCGTTCTGTGGAAAAGCAGGTAAAAACTATACAGCCTCCCCGCCTTTATGACCTTACAACTCTGCAAAGGGAATGTAACCGTATTTATGGCTATACGGCTCAACAGACCCTTGATTATGTGCAATCTCTCTATGAAAAGAAGCTGGCAACCTATCCGAGAACGGACAGCCAGTATTTGACGAAGGACATGCAGGCAACCGCCGCTTCCCTGATCCTATGGCTGCGTGACAATATGCCCTTTGGAAAAGGCTGCGCCGGAGAGCCGGACATTGACCGGGTAACAGACGACAGCAAAGTGACCGACCACCATGCCATCATCCCAACTGTGGAGATTGCACGGACAGACCTGTCGGAGCTTCCTTCCGGGGAGCGGGATGTGCTTACCCTGCTTGCCGTCAGACTGCTTTGTGCCACAACGCAGGCAAACCGGTTTGAAGCGGTCACCGCTATGTTAGACTGCCAGGGATATACTTTTACGGCAAAAGGAAAGACCATCTTACAGTCCGGCTGGAAAGAGGTGGAACGGATTCACCGTATGAGTATCAGGCAGAGTGAAACGGAACACAGAGAAAATGAAGATGCCGCTCTCCCTGTGCTGAAGGAAGGACAGACTTTTGAAACTGTGTCAGCAAGTCTCCGTGAAGGGAAAACTTCACCGCCGAAACATTATACGGAGGACACGCTGCTGTCCGCTATGGAGACGGCCGGTGCGGAAGATATGCCGGACGATGCCAAGCGTAAAGGATTGGGTACTCCGGCTACCCGTGCGGCAACACTGGAAAAGCTGGTTTCTGCCGGATTTGTACAGAGAAAGAAAAAGCAGCTCATTTCTACGGAAAAAGGAAGGAACCTGATCGCAGTCCTGCCGGACAATATCAAATCTCCCATTTTAACTGCAGAATGGGAATCTATGCTGAAACAAGTGGAACATGGCGAACTGTCGGCAACATCTTTTATGGATCAGATTGCAGATATGAGCCGGACGCTGGTAAAAGAACATACCGCCCCGGAGAAACGTTTTGCGGATCTGTTCCCTTCTTCCAGAGAAACTGCACATGAAGCCGTGGGGGTATGTCCTCGCTGCGGAGCCCCGGTATATGAAGGAAAGAAAGGTTTTTTCTGCGACAACAGGGAATGTTCTTTTGCTCTTTGGAAAGATAACCGTTTCTTTTCCAGCAAGAAAAAGTCCATCACAAAGTCTGTGGCAGCGGCTCTTTTGAAAGAGGGCCGTATTTCTATGTCCGGGCTTTACAGTGAAAAAACAGGAAAGACCTATGATGCGGAAGTGATCCTGGATGATACCGGCGGTAAATATGTGAATTTCAAGCTGGAATTTCCCGTAAAGAAAGGCAGGCGTAAATGAGTGACCGAAAAACCTTTGAATATGGCGGTTATCACTTCACGCCCATACGAAAATTTCACAAAAAAGAAGGCGACTTTTTCGTCATATCGAAACGGCTGGCAAGTGACTTCAACTTAGGGTTGTGTACCTATCAGGATCGGCAAAAAGCACCTTATGATTACAAAGACTTTTATACCGTCGCAACCGACAAAGAATGTGACATTTTCCGGTGCGAAGAAAATGGTTTGTTGTATGTGCCGGGGAAAAACGAACTTTTTATTTACCATGAACCAAAACAGAAAAAGCGGAACTCTATTGCCGATGCCCTTTCACAGTCCAGGAATGTTACTGATATAACCGGATTTTCCAGCGGCCGGCAAAGAAGTGCCCCGGAAAGGTAGGCGTTATGGCAGAGAGAGAATTGAACCGCTCGGAGCGGGCTGCGATCCGAAAGCTGGTTACGGAGCTTTGCGCCAACTATGACTCTCAGGATAAGATCTGCCTTCCTTTGGACAGTCCTTGCTATATGCTGAATAAATGGTGGACCGGTGCTTATTGCAGGTACTTTGAAAAAGCGGTGCTGCCGGTGGATGCAGCACTGGAATCAGCCATTACCGGCGAGGACACCTCCATGAGACAGAAAATATGCCCTGTGTGTGGAAAAGTGTATCTTCCTATAACCAGCCAGGCATATTGTTCTGATGCCTGCCGGATCTATGCAAGACGGAAATCCGAGCGGGAACGCAAACGCCGGAAGCGGCAAAACCAACTATGATATGTACGCAACTTAGCCCCAAAAGTCCTTGATTTTCAAGGGCTTTTTGCACCTGTTTTCAAGGGCGCTGTATAAGAATACTCCAGTGCTTTGAAATGAGGTTAAGTTGCGGACAAAACATATATTTTAACAAAAACGATAGGAGGCGATTTTTTTGAATATCAACACGATTACTGCGGAGGATCTTCGCCGCATGCCGGATAAGGAAGGACTGATTTTACAGGGCTGTGGCGGGGATCTGACAGAATGGGTAGACGGAATCAATGAAATGCTGACACAGGCAGGCATATTGAAAGATGGCAGTCAGTTTGAGAATGTGTTTGCTTTTCAGCACGGAGAACTGACCTGTTTGCTTTACCCGTTTGATGATGTGAAACTGGATATAGGAAAACTTGCCCTGTGGCGTTTACAGACCCATGAAGTCTATGGCGGCACATGGCTGTCGGACTTTGTGCCGAATTATTTAGGCGGATTTATAGAAACACCGGAAGCGTTGGCAGATAAACCGGATTGTCCACTGATCGGAGCAGATGGGAACATTTTTAATCTGCTGGGTATTGCTTCCCGTACTTTGCGGGAGCATGGTCTGAAAGAACAGGCAAAAGAAATGTCTGATCGGGTATTTGCTTCCGGCAGTTATGGAGAAGCGCTCTGTATCATTGGCGAATATGTCAACATCACAGATTCCGAACCGGAGCATAAGAATTCTCTCCGTCAGCAGCTAAAAGCAACAAAACCGGCAGACCCGGTAAAAAAGCAGCAAACTTCCAAACAGCAGGAACGATAAGGAGGGATGCGGAATGGAAAAGAAACTGACCTATGGTGTATGGGCGGTACGAAGCAGCACTTCTATTTTCGGACCGGCACAAAGCTGGTGCAAGGAAAATGGAAAACCGTTGGAATTTGATAGCAAAGCCGATGCTGAAAACTATGCAAAGGAAGCCAACGAGCATACGACAGCAAATGTCCGATACTATGTGAAAGAAAAAGAACCGGAACCCGGTGCTGTTCGGAAAGGAACATCTCAACCGGAGCTGGATGCACGCAGCCATGAAGAAGTGACACCAAGAAATGATGCATCGGAAAAACAAAATGAGATTCCGGGCAGACAGATTCCTTCTCAAACAGATCCGCTGGTAGAAATCCGCTCTGCGGTTCATAGTAATTACGCAGGCATGGTCGCTATGCTGGGTGCGGACAACCGTGTGTATTTGGGGCGTGAGGAACGCTGCCATTGTCAGGATATGCAGCCATCTTACTATGACAATCAGGATGGTTCCCTGTGCTTTGTCTGTGATCAGCCCGACATGTATTATTTTCTTTATGGAGAAGGCTGGGCGCATACCCAGACGGAAATGCTGGAACGAGGGCTTACCCTGCGCCAGTATGAAGAATTTGCGAGACTGCAAAATGGCGTCCTTGCACAGTTTACCACACAAAGAGAAATCCTGTTTGCCGGACAGCCATTTCAAGCGCCAGAAAGTTATCTTCGCAATGCGGAACTTTATGAGGAAGGACAAACCGGCAACTACAATATGCTGGATGGCAGGCTGAACAACGAACCTCTTGTGCGTCCGGATCTGACAGATGGACAGACGGATGAAGAAATCCGGGAGCTGGTGCCGGAAGCAAAGCCGTCCTTGATGGACCGTCTGAAAGCAGATAAACCGGAGCATGAAGCAAGGCAGATGATCCCTCCGGTGCCGGAAAGGGAACGCTGATGGCTGGGGTAAGATTTGAGGATGTAGATCTTCTGGGTGCTCTTTCCCGTATCGTAGATCTTCATACCCAACATTATAAAGAGGACTTTGACCTGGATAAAGAACTGATCTCAAAACTGGCTGTGTCAGACCGTTCAGAGGATAAACAGCTTCTTTGGATGTCACGCCCCTGCGGAACCTATACCCTGCGTGAACGGGAAGTTTATCTGGAGGGCAGCCATGAAAACAAAGTGTGGCGGTTTTACCAGGAACATACAAATGATCCCGTTTTGGCTTATGCTATCTCTTTGAAAGAAGTCAGGGACGGAAAAATATTTGGCGATCTCTATCCGCTAAATTACAGAGAACATGTGGAACGGATGAAAAAACTGACCTGTCCAATCGGAAATGTAGCCGTTGCATTTGAGGATGGAAATATTATCACGATTCCCTATCAGGAACGGAGACAGCTTATGAACCGGCTTATGCCAGAGCATGGAGCACCTAAAACAATGACGTATCTGCCAGAAAATGAGCCGGAGTTGATGATGATCCTAAAACGGGAACGCTTCAAACGCAGCTATCATGCGACAGCCGGAAATCTGGAGGAATATCTTGATAAGCTGGAAAAGACCACCTTGCGGGAAAAACTCAAAAGAGCAAAGACGGTGGTTTCAACACAGGAGGTCTCATCTCATAAAAGAGGGTTGGAACGATGAAGGGCAGGCATAACAAAAAATCTGTCCGCGTCGAATTTGTCATGTCCGAAGCGGAGGCCGAACTGGTAAAAGAACGCATGGCGGAACTTGGCATTACCAATCTGTCGGCATATCTGCGAAAGATGGCCGTAGACGGTTACATCATTCACCTTGATATGGGAGACATTCAAGAAATGATCCGGCTTCTCCGCATTTGTTCCAATAACTTAAACCAATATACCAGACGGGCCAATGAGACCGGCAATATTTATGCCGCAGATATAGAGGACATCCGCACCCGTCTGGACAGCCTTTGGGATGGCATGGACAAACTGATCCGGGGATTTGCAAACATTTCATAAACATCCGGAAAGCCGTTGCTTTCTTTTTGCCGTCACGGTAAAATTTTTATAAGGGCAGATACCCTTCTGAAAGGAGGCAAAGCGTATGCGTTTGATAGGTAAATTACTGGCACTTCCTTTTATGCTGGTTACGGGAATTCTTTATCTGGTATGTAAATTTTTGGTGGTCCTTTCCGGTGCGGTACTTGGGATTCTTTCCGGGATCATCTTTTTGGCAGCATTGGTGCTGTTCTTTGTCGCAGGATTTTTGCCGGGTCTTGCCTGGCTTATGATCGCCTTTCTTATCAGTCCATACGGTCTGCCTCTGGCGGCTGCATGGCTGGTAGGGATCATTGGTGGGACAAACAGTGCCTTAAAGGATTTTATATTTGGTTAAGCAGATTTGGCGGGGCGCATAGGCAGCCCCGCTCTTTTTCTGCAATTATAACTTCTCTGATTGAAATTAAGTTAAGGAGGTGACGAAAATGGCGACCACAAGACTGATGCCGCTGCACATAGGAAAAGGCCGGGATATTTCTACTGCGATTGCAGATATTATTGATTATGTAGAAAATCCGCAGAAAACCGATTTGGGAAAATTCATTTATGGCTATGAGTGTGATACCCGGCTTGCTGATGCAGAGTTTCTTCTGTCCAAACGACAGTATGCAAATCTGACCGGCAGAAATCAGGGTGCAGATGATGTGATCGCCTACCATCTCCGTCAGGCATTTAAGCCCGGCGAAGTTACGCCAGAAGAAGCTAATCAGATCGGCAGGGAGCTGGCACTGAAGCTCACAAAAGGAAACCATGCCTTTGTTGTCTGCACCCATGTGGATAAGCACCATGTCCATAATCACATCATTATCAACTCTACTACACTGGACTGTCAGAAAAAATTTCGCAACTTCTGGGGTTCTACCTGGGCAATCCGGCGAATGAATGACAAGCTGTGTTTGGAGCATGGACTTTCGATTGTAGAAAATCCGAAACCCAGCCGGGAGCATTATGGCACATGGCTGGGAAATAAAAAGCAGCCTTCCTTTCAGGAGCAGATACGCATTGCTATTGATGCTGCATTAGAGGAAAAGCCAAAAGATTTTGAGGAACTTCTACAGAAGCTGGAAACTGCTGGGCTGGAAGTCAACCGTGAAAGAAAACATCTTCGGTTCCGAGTTCCGGGACAAGAAAATTATACCCGATGCGATACGCTCAAAGGCGATTATACAGAACAAGCCATCAAAGAACGGATTGCCGGTACACGGACAGTAAAACCCCGCCATGCCTTTTCTAAAAAAACGGTTTCCAAAGTTGGATTGCTGGTTGATATTGAAGTTGCAATCCGTTCCGGCAAGGGCCCTGGTTATGAGCGCTGGGCAAAAGTGTTCAACCTAAAGCAGCTTTCTCAGGCAGTGCTCTACTTAAAAGAACATGGCGATATGGGTTATGAGGATCTTCTGGAAAAAGCCAACGCCACTACCACTAATTTCAATACCTTATCCGTTCAGATCAAAGATCTGGAGTCAAAAATGAACGCCAATGCCGAGCTGCAAAAACAGATCGTAAACTATGCGAAAACGCGGGCTGTCTATGTAGAATATCGCAAAGCCGGGTACAGCAAAAAATTCCGAACAGAACATGAAGCTGAAATTCTGCTGCACCAGGCGGCAAAGAATCATTTTGACGAGCTGGGAATCAAAAAGCTCCCCTCTGTCAAATCTCTCCGGGAGGAATACACCGATCTTCTGGAACAAAAACGGAAAGCCTATTCTGCCTATAAGCAGGCCAAAAATGATATGAAAGAACTTCATAATGTTCGGGCCAATGTGGAATACCTATTAGAGATTTCTTCCCCACCACAACCGCAGCGCAGCACAGAAAAATCCCGTCAATAAGGTTTGCTAACTTGAATTCTATAGACCTTGACTTTCCTGGACTTCTTAACTATAATAATACTCAAGCAGGGGGACTACCTTGTAGTTGAGAAGGTTAAAACCTGACCGTTTGAACCTGTTGGCTAATACCAACGCAGGGAGCTAAAGAATACAGATTCGTATTTTTTGGACATTCTCTGTTTTGGGAATGTCCTTTTTAATTGAATAAGATATGATATGTGTTTGCGAGGGAACTGAACAAGTTGAAAAAGGTAAGACCTGACCTCTGGACCTGTCGGCTAATACCGGCGTAGGGAAGCAATTTCTTACGCTCGTATTGCGTCTGAAAGAGCTTCTAATTGTTTTAGAGGCTCTATTTTTTTATTTTAGGAGGAACAAACATGGCATTTATGAAAGACATTTTAACCCGCAACATCCCCATTTGGGAAGAATGTGCAGCTACCCCATTTGTGCAGGAAGTGCAAACTGGAAAGCTACCTCTTGAAAAGTTCAAGAGATATATGATTCAGGATAGTATCTATCTGAAAAACTATGCCCGTATATACGGCAAGGCAATTTTTCATGCTGATACATTAAGAGAAATTCAGCTTTACTATTCCATGCTGAATTTTGTAAATGATACGGAATCAGAAGTGCGTCTGGATTATCTAAAGCAATTTTGCATGACGGATAATGATATTGAACTGATCGCTCCTCTGCCTGAAAATCAAAATTACATTGATTTCATGTTTGAGATTGCGTCACATGGAAAGAATGAAGAAATTTTAATGGCGGTTCTTCCCTGTATGCTAAGTTACAGCTATATATTCCGCAAATTGGCGGCTGTTCCTACAAGCAGACAGTCAAGATATTGGGACTTTATCAAAGATCATGCGGATGAACAATATGCAGAAAGCTGCAAAGAATGGTCTGCTTTTGCAGAGCATAAATGTGCCGGGTTATCAGTAGCAAATAAAAAGTATCTGGCTGATATTTTTGAAAAAGCAAGTTTGTTAGAGCTTGCTTTTTGGAAGATGGCCTATCGGAACGAGAGAATGGAGGAAAATGCAAAATGAAAAAAGTATTGTCCATTGCCGGATCAGATTGCAGCGGAGGTGCAGGTATTCAGGCTGATTTGAAAACTTTTTCTGCTCACGGTGTATTTGGAATGAGTGTTATTGTTTCTGTTGTTGCAGAGAACACCAGCCGTGTTATCGACATCCAAGATATTACCCCGGATATGATTGAAAAACAGATTGACGCCGTATTTGAAGATATTGAAGTGGACGCAGTAAAAATCGGTATGCTTTCTACACCAGAATGTATGAAAGCGGTGGCAAAGAAACTATTACAATATAAGCCCCAAAATGTTGTAATCGACCCGGTTATGTATGCCAAAAATGGCTGCCCATTGATGAATCCTACGGCGGTTTCCACCTTGATAGACACAGTAATTCCACTTGCCGATGTACTTACTCCAAATATTCCAGAGGCAGAGAAAATAGCGGATATGCAGATTTCCACAGTTTCAGATATGGAGGCTGCCGCAAGAAAAATATATGCCATGGGTTGTAAGGCGATTGTTGTCAAGGGTGGACATCATATAGGAAATGCTGTTGATGTCCTATTTGATGGAGAAAATTTCTACCATTTTGAAACATCCCGCATTGATACGAAAAATACTCATGGGACAGGCTGTACCTTTTCTTCTGCAATCGCTTCCCAGCTTGCAAAGGGAAAAAGTGTTCCGCTTGCAGTCGAATCTGCAAAGGCTTATGTCACAATGGCAATCGAACACTCTCTTGCGATTGGAAAAGGCTGTGGCCCGACGCACCATTTCTACGAATTGTATCAGCATGGTTTATCTAAAGAATAGGCAGGTGCAAAATGAACTTTGATTATACACTTTATCTTGTTACTGATCGTCAACTAATGAGCTGCGATAGCCTGACAGAAGCGGTAGAACAGGCAATTTTAGGAGGCTGCACAATGATACAACTCCGAGAAAAAGAATTGTCCTCATTAGAATTTTACAATCAGGCTGTTGCCGTGAAACAGGTTACGGATAAATACCATATTCCCCTCATCATAAACGACAGAATAGATATTGCAATGGCTGTGCAGGCTGCGGGAGTACATATTGGACAGCATGATTTACCTGCGGCTGCCGTCCGCAAAGTAATAGGAGAAAATATGCTGTTGGGGGTATCTGCTTCTTCCATTGTAGAAGCAATACAGGCACAACAGGATGGTGCGGATTATTTGGGAGTTGGCGCAATGTTCCCTACTGGAACTAAAACCGACGCTGATTCTGTATCAATGGAAGAATTACAGAAAATCCGCGCAGCCGTTTCTTTGCCGATAGTTGTTATTGGCGGTATCAATAAGGGAAATGCAGGGCGTTTCAAGCCCATGGGAATTGACGGGCTGGCTGTTGTATCTGCCATCATAGCGCAGTCTGATATAAAAGCTGCTGCTGCGGAACTGAAAGATTTATTTTGCGGAAAGGAAAAGAAAAATGGATTTTAATGCGGCAATCTTTGATTTAGATGGAACAATTCTGGATTCAATGGATGTATGGGAGCATATAGATATTCAGTTTTTGAAAAAGAGAAATCTTCCCGTCCCGGAAAATTATGTAACTGAAATATGTGCAAGGAGTTTTGAGGAAGCCGCACAATATACCATTGATCTTTTTGGATTGCAGGAAACGGTAGAGGGAATTATTGAGGAATGGAATAATATGGCGGTCGAGGAATACAGTAACCATGTCGGTCTGCTGCCCCATGCCCTTGATTATCTTCTGCGCTTAAAAGAACATGGAATAAAACTTGCAGTTGCTACGGGGTTGCCGGAAAAGCTCTATATTCCATGCTTAAAGAACAATTCTATTTTAGAATTATTTGACGCTCTATGTTCAACAGATGAGGTTCAGCGGGGAAAAGAATATTCGGATGTCTTTGAATTGGCCGCAAGAAAATTAGGGGTTGCACCTGAACACTGTATTGTGTTTGATGATGTGCTTCCAGCAATTAAAAGCGCAAAGGCAGCCCGTATGTTAGCAGGCGGGATTTATGATAAGTATTCCGCAGATCAGCGTACAGAAATAGAAAGGATTGCGGATATTTACTTACTTGATTTTCGGCAAGCACCGATCCCACACAAAGAGGTATGAAAATGGAAAAATGGGATTTATATAATGCAAAACGGGAAAAGTCTGGAATAACAGTGTGCCGTGGAGAAATCATACCCAAAGGGCTGTATCATTTATCTGTGAGTGTATGGATCGTCAACCAGCAGGGGCAGTATCTTTTATCACAGCGGCATCCGAAAAAGCAATACCCTCTTTATTGGGAATGTACGGGTGGTTCTGTACTTTCCGGGGAAACCAGTTTACAAGGAGCAATCCGAGAGGTAAAAGAAGAATTAGGAATACTGCTTACTCCCGGAAGTGAAAAATTGATTTATCAGAGCAGACGGGAAAATGTGCAGGATTTTTACGATGTTTGGCTATTTCATAAGGATATAAAGATTGAAGAAATGCGTTTACAGGAAACAGAAGTTGTGGATGTTCAATGGGTAAATCCAGATAAGTTATTTGAGATGTTTCGCCTGAAACATCTGCACCCTCTAATTACCTATGTAGATCAGCTAATAGGCTGAAAAAGCGCCGGGCGCAGAGGTATCAAAGCCTCTGCATCTGGCGCTTCTTTTTTGTCATTTTTCCCGCATTTAGAACCCCGTTTTGCGGGGAACAGGATAACTTTATCCACCTGCCTGCCTGCCATGCGGAAAAACCCTTGATTTCCGTGGACTTTTAACGCCCTAAATGCGTAGACAGGAGGTATCTTTTCCGCTGGCGCTCAGCCTTTTAATTCCGTGTTGCACATGAGGCGGAAATCTTACTGCACCAGACAGCGAAGAATCATTTTGACGAACTGGGAATCAAAAAGCTCCCCTCTGTCAAATCTCTCCGAGAGGAATACACCGATCTTCTGGAACAAAAACGGAAAGCCTATTCTGCCTATAAGCAGGCCAAAAATGATATGAAAGAACTTCATAATGTTCGGGCCAATGTGGAATATCTATTAGAGATTTCTTCCCCACCACAACCGCAGCGCAGCACAGAAAAATCCCGTCAATAAGATTTGTCTGCTTTTGGTTTTCAGCGTTCCAACGGAACGCGCAGCCATTGCCACCGGCAATGATCTCAGGGGTTTGGGGATATGTCACCAACAAGCATTAGCAGGAATTCCGGAAACGGGATTTCTGCTAAATACGCAATCTTACGTAAGATTGCATTGCTTGCCAGTAGTTTTAAGAGTCTTTGGCAGAGAATCTGTTTACAGTTGCCGCATTGATAAACCTTTGATAACTGCCTATAATAGAGTTATTATTTTGAACTGCTATAACAGAGAAATGCAAAAAAATAAAATTTTTTGTCCGCTGTAACATTTCGCGGACATTTGGGGTTTACAATGGCCTTATCAAATATGGAGGTGATACAACTATGACATGGCCTTTTGAGAATGACACCAGCGCCATTGTAAAAAAATTAGCAGACCGAAGCATGAAAGCGGATAAAAGACGCAATGCGTTTATTATCATAACGATTGCTTTTGCAGTTAGTTTGATGATGGTATTAGCACTATATAATCTCGGAACAGACCGTGAAAATAGGCTTTATCTGCAAGGACGCTATCAGGGCAGCTTTATTAACAGTACCAGTACCGTCTTTGAAAAACTGGAACATAACAACCAGATTGAAGCAGTCGGCAAAGAGGCTGCAATGGGAACGAGCCGTATCAATGACTATACTTTGGATGTGTATTACAGAGATCAAAATGCACTTGAACTAAAAGGCGTTACTGACTTGCTGGGAAAAATGCCGGAGGCAGAAAATGAAATCATTGTGGAACAGTCCTATTTGGAGCATTTAGGGTTGCCGGTTCAACTGGATCAAACCGTTACACTGGATATGCCTTTTGGAAAAAATCAGACATATCATGTTTGCGGCATTATTCAAAGCAGTAATGCGTCCCGTATTTATCAAGTCATTGTATCGGATGGCTTATATAGCCGGTATGAAAAAGCAAACTGTTACGATCTTTTGGTTCGCGTGAAAAATACCGAAAATATGGACAGCGAAACTTTGAAACTGCTGATAAACGAAATTGCGGAACAAAGCGGTGTACCTGAACAGTATGTTATGTATAGCTCTACCTACTTTGGATTGGCAGAAGAAAAATCCACGCTGGAGCTATTGGTGATTATCGGAGCAAGCAGTTTAATTGTACTGGCCTGTTCTTTGGTTATTTACAGCCTGTTCTACATTTCTGTTATCGGGAAAACACATGAATATGGCAGACTGCGTGTGCTGGGGGCTACATCGGTTCAGATCAAGCGTATCGTGCGAAAAGAAAGTTTTTTGTTATCCTGTGCTGCAATTCCTATCGGTGTTGTATTGGGAAGTGTTTTGGGCTATTGTTTCGTCCCGGACGGCTGGCATTGGATGACTACACTGGAATGTGCCGTTGTGATTGCCCTTGTTACAGAAATTGCCTTGAAAATTGCTGTCCATACCCCTGTAAAGAAAGCCTCTATGGTATCGCCTATTGAGGCGCTGCGAATCAATACGACTGATACACCGGCGACAGAAAAAACGCGGATCGAACATCGAAAAATTACGCCATCTTCGCTTGCCCGAATGAGCTTTGCCCGGAACAAGAAAAAAGCTATACTAACCGTATTGTCTTTGGGATTTGCCGGAGTTTTACTGATGTGTGCCGCCACCTACCTTAATTCAACTGATGTAGAAAGCATGGCAAAACAGCAATTTGCAAATGGCGACATTGTACTTTCCCTTGATCCCGCCAACACAAATGCGGAAGATCGCCCCGCCGGGATCAATGCACTTCAAACGAAAAATCCATTGGATGAAGTTTTGGAAGAAACGATTTCAGATATGGATGGCGTAAAGAATATTGAATTTATACAGGGCTGTGTTTCAAATATGGAATTTCCCACTCCTTTCAAGGATGGTAACAGCCATTTCTTTACCCAAATTGGAATCCCCGAAAATCAGTACGAGGCCTTTTCACAAGGACTAATTGAGGGAACCGCAGACCGCCAGAAACTTATCAACGGAAAAGGAGTTATTGTAGATAATTCCGCCAAGCTGTTAAGCGACTATTATAATTACACTCCTCAAATTGGCGATATAGTCAAAGTGGAAACAGCGGATGGACAATGGGAAGAATTTACTGTAATGGGGATTGGGAAAGCTCCTAATCTCGGTGGGGATTCAGCTTCTTTCTATTTTCCGCAGGAACTCTTACCTATGATGAAAGAAAATGTTTCCAACTTCAACATAACCTGCATTGTAGATGTGGAAAGAGATCAGCTTACAGAAGTTGAGAATAAGATTTTCCAGTTGGCGGAAAATCGTGGAGGTATAGAAGTTTTCAGTATCAGCGATATTATTACTTATCTGCAAGAGGAAATGGATAACATAAAAATGCCGTTATACGGATTGGTATTTTTCATTGCTGTTTTTGGACTAATCAGCCTTATCAACACGCTAATGACAAACATTATATCAAGACAGCAGGAATTTGGTATTTTACAGTCTGTGGGATTGAGCAGTAAGCAATTCTCCAAAATGCTGCAAACAGAATGTTTCTATTATGTTTCTGGTACGGCTATTTTAACTTTAACGATTGGAACTTTAACAGGATTTGTACTTTGCAAAGTTTTCAATCAGGTTGGGACATTCGGGACATTGACTTATCATTTTCCAGTTTTAGAAATAAGCATATGTTTTGTAGCGCTTTTCTTCATACTGGCCGCTTACTCCGTTTTCTCTGTACGATATAGCAAAAGACATCCTGTGATCGAGCGCATTAAAACAATGGAGTAAATTTTCCTTTATCAGAAAATTGTGTTTTCTGCAACAAAGGACATTTGCCTGTTATACTATCTACAAGAAGCAAAGGAAGTGAGGATATGAAGCAGATTTTAATTGTCGAGGACGACAGTTTTTTGAATAAGATGGTGGCCTATAACCTGACCGCAGACGGCTACGGCGTGACTTCTGCCCTAAACGCCAGAACCGCAGCCGAAGCCATACGCCAGCGGGAATTTGACTTAGTGCTGCTGGACATCAACCTGCCGGACGGCAACGGTTTTGAGCTGTGCAAACTGATAAAGCCCCAGCACCCGGACACCATTGTGATTTTCCTGACCGCTAACGATCAGGAGAGCGACCAGATACGGGGCTATGAGGTGGGCGCGGTGGACTACATCACAAAGCCCTTTGTGATCGGGGCCTTGCAGCGAAAAATCAAAGCCATGTTCGCCATGCTGGAACACCACAAACCGGCCAAGGACATTTACGACGACGGGCGGCTGTTTCTGGACTTCTCGGAGCAGACGGCTTCCTTAAACGGCAAGCCCCTGACCCTATCCCCGATGGAGTACAAAATGCTGAACCTGTTCCGTAAAAATCCCCGGCAAGTGCTGACCCGTGGGCAGCTTTTGGAAAAGCTGTGGGATATAGACGAGAAGTTTGTGGACGAACACACCCTGACAACCTCCATCAGCCGGATTCGGAGTAAGATCGAATCCGACGGCGGCGCGCCCTACATCAAAACTGTTTACGGCATGGGCTATCAATGGACGGGAGGCGAGGCAAAATGAAGTTGCAAAACCTCTCGGTAAAGCGGCTGTTTGGCCGGGTAGCAATGGGGCTTGTCCTTTCCATGTCCGGGATTACCATAGTCCTGTTTTTTGTGACAAAACAGACGGCGGTGCTGCTGACAGGCGGGGCGCTGCTGCTGTGCGCCCTTGTGGGGATTTTCGTACTGACGCAGGCGTTTGGAAAGCGGCTGTCGCAGTTTACCGCTGACCTGTGCCAGACCTTAGACCACATGATCGCCGGGAATGAAGCGCCCCAGCGCCCAGAGGACAGCGAAACCCAGCTTGCCAGAATTGGGCACCGTCTGGCAAGGCTCTACCAGATCATGCAGGAGAACCGCCGCCGGGTGGACGAGGAACGGCAGGAGTTACAGACCCTTGTATCGGATATTTCCCATCAGGTGAAAACGCCGGTAAGCAATCTGAAAATGGCGACGGACACGCTGCTGGAAAAGCCCATGACCGAGGCGGAGCGCACCGACTTTATCCGGGGAATCCGCAGCCAGACGGATAAGCTGGACTTTCTCTTTCAGGCCCTTGTGAAAACCTCCCGTCTGGAAACGGGCGTGATCCAGTTGGATAAGAAACCGGGCCGCCTCTTTGATACCGTGGCACAGGCCATGAGTGGAATTGTGTATGCAGCAGAGAAAAAGGAAATCGTCGTGTCCGTGGACTGCCCGGAGGATTTGACCGTTTTCCATGACAGCAAGTGGACATCCGAAGCCCTTTTTAACCTGCTGGACAATGCGGTGAAGTACACCCCGGCAGGCGGGAAAATCGCTGTGTCGGTGGTGCTGTGGGAAATGTATGTGGAAATCAAAGTAGCCGACACCGGCAAGGGCATTTCCGAAAGCAATCAGGCCGCCATCTTCCGGCGCTTCTATCGTGAGGAAGAAGTACACGAACAGCAGGGCGTGGGCATTGGCCTGTATCTGGCCCGCGAGATCGTAACACGGCAGGGCGGCTATATCAAAGTGGTTTCGGAGCCGGGCAAGGGTTCGGAATTTTCCATTATGTTGCCGACTAAATAAAGCACACTTATAACAGGAGAAAACACCATGAAAAAAATCAATTTTTGCAAAGCAACAACAATCATCTTAATAATCAATGTTATTTTATCTATTGTTTTATTTTTCGTTGTTCCTGATAAAATAGCAATTCAATGGGTAGGTACATCCCCCAGCAATGCAGTAGATTCTTACTATGTATTTTTGGTGCCGGTATTGTCAGTGCTTTTTGCTTTTACGGGAAAACCTATTTTTACAATGTTCCTGTTTAGATTGTGGAATAGAACTAACGAGCATTTAGTGACATACTTAAATTTGTGTCTGCAAGTTGTATTTCTTACTTGTGAAATCTATATCGGATTATATAACCTATGTAATTTTAATGTTGCCATTAGTATAATTCTCATTGTGGAACTTATGATAGATGTGGTGATTGGATTGAAATTATTTCACAATCAATCTATCTAAAAGATTGTGTAGTATGATTCGGCGGACGACCATTTCCGGCTGTCCGCCGTGAATTTTTTTGAAATGTCCGAGCGTTGTAACATTTCACCCCGATTTTCAATGAAATTTTTTGGCCGCTGTAACATTTCGCGGACATTTGGGTTTTACAATACCCTTATCAACAAAAGTGAGGAGGCGACGCAATGGAACTGACCCCGACATTGATTTTGAATCTGGCGCTGCTGATCGTCCCGCCCGTTGCCCTTGTGCTGGTGTTCCGGCAATGGCTGGTCCGGCACATCCGCTGCACGGTTGCCTTGACTGCTCTCTGTGATGTTCTCCTATTTTGGGATGAACTGTTCTACTATGAGAGCTTCGGCCTGTTCGCTGTGCTGATTCTGGTGCAGTTGGCGGCCACCGGCGCAGCAGCGTTCCGCATTTACAACAAACAAAAAAAGGATTGAATTTTATGAGCATTTTACAGACTATCGACCTGAAAAAGTATTACGGCACAGAGCCGAACATCACCCGCGCCCTTGACGGCGTGAACTTCTCCGTAAATGACGGCGAATTTGTGGCCGTTGTGGGAACCTCCGGCAGCGGCAAGTCTACCCTGCTTCACATGATGGGCGGGCTGGACACCCCTACTTCCGGCAATGTGATTGTCCGGGACAAAGAACTGTCGAAGATGAACGACGAACAGCTCACCATCTTTCGCCGCCGCAACATCGGCTTTATCTTCCAGAACTATAACCTTGTTCCCATCCTGAATGTGTATGAGAACATCGTCCTGCCGGTGGAGCTGGACGGGGACACGGTGGATCAGAAGTTTTTGGACGAGATCGTTCACCTGCTGGGGCTGGAAGATAAACTGAAAAATATGCCGAACAATCTTTCCGGCGGACAGCAGCAGCGTGTGGCTATCGCCCGCGCCTTGATTACCAAACCGGCTATCGTGCTGGCCGACGAGCCGACCGGCAACCTTGACAGCAAGACCAGCGCCGAGGTGCTGGGGCTTATCAAGCGCACCAGTGCGGAGTTCCGGCAAACTGTTGTGATGATTACGCACAATGACGACATTGCCCGCCTTGCAGATCGGATTGTCCGCATTGAGGACGGAAAGATTGTGGAGTAAGGAGGTGGCAGGCTATGACATGGCCTTTTGAAAATGATACCAACGGCATAGTAAAGCGCATATCAAACCGCAGTATATCGGCAAATCGAAAAAGAAATATCTTTATTATTTTGACGATTGCACTTGCCAGCGCATTGCTATCTGCTATTGTCCTCTATGGCTTTGGGGTTATGCAGGAAACGCAGAACCGCAACCAAAAAACAGCGCAGATTATGTATCATGCGATTTCTGAACAACAGGGACAGGAACTATACAAGCAAGAAGAAATTGCGTGGGTTGGGGAATTTTTTAACGCATTTTCTGAACAGGTAAACCATTCAACCGTGAATTTTACTTATGCAAATGCAGATATGCTAAAATCCCAAAGTATGCCCTATTCGGGAGATTTACCAGCTTCGGAGAATGAAATTGTAGTGCAAGAATCCTTTTTGGATAGTTTGGGCTATTCAAATGAATTGGGACAGACAATTCAAATCCCCTTTTCTGACGGCACTACCCATGATTTCAAATTGACGGGAATCTTAGATGTGAAAACCGGCGATATTGGGCGCTATACAGCCATTATATCGAAAGAATTAGTAAGACAGCAGTATGGCGACGAGGGCATGATTGATTATTACATTGGGCTGAAAGGCGCTCAAAATATGAGCGAGGAAGAAGCCACCAACTATGCAAACACTCTGGCGCAGCAATTAAAAATTTCCGATGATAATGTGATTGTCCGTTCCACATATTTTAACTTAAAGGACGAAAATCACGGAAGCGATATGCTGTTCTATTTCTTGATTGGTTTTGTAACTTTCATTGGTTCCGGCATTGTGATCTATTCGATTTTTTATATTTCAGTAGCAAGCAGTATCCGTAACTATGGACAGCTTCGCACAATCGGAACTACAAAACGACAGATCAAAAAGATGGTTTACCGCGAGGGGAAATTACTTGCTGCCATTGCTATCCCAATTGGTCTGGTTATTGGAAATGTGATTGGGTACTTTCTGGTTCCTGCCGGTTGGTACTGGCTGACCACTTTATGTGTGACGGCCGGGGTTGGCCTTTTTGCATTTATTATTGTGATGATTGCCATTCATACTCCTGTAAAAAGAGCTGCGGCAGTATCTCCGCTGGAAGCATTGCGATATTCCGATTATCAGGGGAAAATGAAAGAAAGTTCCGTGCTGCACCGTAAAATAACGCCTGCTTCACTTGCTAAAATGAATCTGTCCAGACAAAAGGCAAAGTCCACTTTAACAATACTTTCTCTTTCACTCGGCGGAGTATTGGTTGTATTGATTTCGACAATGTTAGTTTCCTATGATGGCGTTGCAGAGGCAAGAGGCAGGGCGTTCCCTGTCGGTGAATTTAACATTCAGCTCAACGCAAATCAATCGTGGGACACTGCTGGTATTTCTTTGTCTGGATTGCAGCAAAAGAATTCTCTAAATGCCGATTTTGTAAATGCAGTAGAATCTATTGATGGCGTTACAGGAATCAAGCACTGGTATTACACGGACGCAGAATATCGTGTAAATGGTAATTCTGGAAAATGGATTCAGGGCTTTTGCCGAGATGAACAGCAGAATTTGGAGAAAGAGCGAATTGCGGGAACGACTGATTATGATGAACTGGTGGCAGGAAATGGAATTGTCTTGCTTCAAGAGCGTGCCGATCTCTATGATATTGAGGCTGCGTTGGGTGATACCGTCGAAGTGGACTATAAAACCGAATCCGGCCAAATTTGCACAAAGACCTATACCGTCATGGGCATTGTAAACGAATATTCTTACTCCGGCTTCTCAAAATGCTTTGCGCTTCCGGAGCAGTTTATGAATGAAGCGACCGGGATAGATTGCACAGGTACGATTTCTGTAATTACCGATATGGAAAAATTTGATACAGTTGAAGCTGCATTAAATCAACTGATAGACGGAAATAGCGATTTGGTTATGGAAACCATAAAAGAAAGTATCACTTATTATAGCGGACTTCAACAACTTTCCATCGGGGTATTGTTGATCGTGGCTGTTATTGTTGTGTGCTTTTCTTTAATCAACCTTGTCAATACGACAATCACAAACTTCTTATCCCGTAGGCAGGAAATTGGAATGTTACAGGCGATTGGTTTGAGTAAAAAGCAGCTTATCAAAATGCTGTGCTATGAGGGGTTGATGTATTCAGTTTTTGCTACGCTGGTAACATTGGTTTTGGGGACTGGACTGGGCTTCCTATCCGTACAGGTAGTTGTGAAAACGATGAATCCATACTTTTACTATTCATTTCCGTGGCTGATCGTATTGATATATTTAGCAATCCTGCTGATTGTGCAATTCACCTTGATTTCTTACACAACTGGAAATCTGAAAAAACAATCTCTTGTTGAGCAAATCAGGACGATGGAATAGCCGTATGGGATCGGCGGGGCGGCGTGTGCTGCCCCGCTTTTTTCGCCATTTCTCAAAAAAATTTTTGAAATGTCCGAGCGTTGTAACAATTCAGCCTGTTTTTCTGTCGAAATCAAAGGCACCTCGGACATTTGTGTAACATTTGTAGTTTATGCTTGTGGTAAATCAATATTGGGGGTGAGGACACATGAAAAAGATACTGCTGATCGACGACAGCGACACCTATACATGGTGTCTGAAAATATACTTACAGCACCGGGGCTACCCGGTGAAAACGGCTTGTACGCTGAAAGAAGCGCGGGCCGCCATCCAAGAGGAAATGCCGCTGGTGGTCTGCTGTGATCTCGACCTGCCGGATGGTTCTGGCATGGACTTTCTGGACGAGGTGCGGGCCGCAGACAAGGAGCTGCCTTTTGTTCTGGCGTCCTGCCATGACAAGGACGACTACGAACAGGAGGCTATGCGCCGGGGCGCGACGCTGTGCATGGACAAAATGAAAGGACTGCTACTACAAGATAAGCTGGTGGAATACGCCTACCGGCAGTTATCCGGCGAAAAGGCCCCGACTTTTCACAAGCTGCTCTTTGTCTATGCAGAAGATACCAGCGCCGAAGTGCTGCGGGCTGCTATGCTACAAAAGGGCTTTGACCTGATTCTGGTTTCCTCGATTTGGGAAGCCAAGCGCCGGATTTTTGAGGATAAGGAAATAGAACTGATCTTGTGCGATCTGGAACTGCCGGACGGCACAGCAATGGAGCTGTTTCATACGCTACGGCGGGTGGCGGGGATGTTCCAAATGAAGAATCCCCATGTCCGGCTTCTGCCGTTCTTTATCCTCACCGAGAACAACGACCCTGCCACGGAATATGAATACCGGCATGAGGGCGTGAACGACTATATCACCGCCCCGGTCAATATCCCGGAGCTGATCCGGCGGGTTCTGTTCTTTGTGGAATGAGATCGTTACACATATAAAAATATGTCTTTGTAGTGGACAGGATAGACGCTTTTTTATGAGAAATTGGTCAGGACAGTAAATTTATTGTCCCGACCAATTTTTGCTATTATGAACTTTTCTTAAACTATATTGCTTTTTGAAAAATTTCGTGTTATACTGTTATACATAACAGCACAACAGTTAAAACACACGGAGGATGCAGCAATGAAACTGATTATTTCAAATGTATCTGGCGTCCCCATATACGAGCAGATTAAACAGCAGATCAAGGCGGCTATTTTATCTGGCGAGCTTCAAGCCGAAGAAACTTTGCCCTCCCTTAGAACACTTGCCAAAGACTTAAAGATCAGCGTCTTAACAGTGACAAAGGCATACACAGAATTAGAGCAAGAGGGCTTTGTTAAAAATGTGCAGGGGCGTGGATGTTTCGTAATGGGGTCTGGTTCAGAACTGATTAAGGAGCAGCTTATTTGCAAAGTAGAAAACAATCTCACCGAAGCAATAAAAGCTGCAAGAATGGCAAATCTATCCACAGAGGAATTACATCGCCTTTTGGACATTTTAACGGAGGTAAAAACAGATGACTAATTATTTAGAGGTAACGAATCTTTCAAAATCTTTTGATTCTTTTCAACTTCACAATATCAGCTTTACTTTGCCAAAGGGATATATTATGGGCTTGATCGGCCCGAATGGTTCTGGCAAAACAACGACAATCAAACTGATTTTGAATATGCTCAAGCGCACCGGCGGCACAGTCAAAGTGATGGGGCTGGATAATATCGCAGAAGAACAAAAAGTAAAATCAGAGCTTGGCGTTGTTTTCGATACAAATTATTTCAGTGATGATTGGAAAGTGTCGCAGGTTGAAAAGTCTATTTCGGTATTTTATCCAAATTGGGACAGCCAGAAATTTGCGGATATGTTACGGAAATTTCACATTGCACCAACCAAAAAGGTAAAAGAACTTTCCAAAGGTATGCAGATGAAGTTAATGCTTGCCTGTGCGTTTTCATACGACGCAAAACTGCTGATCCTTGACGAACCGACCAGTGGACTTGACCCGGTTTCCAGAGATGAACTTTTGAAAATTCTTTCGGAGTATATTGAAGATGGCGAACATAGTGTTTTGTTCTCCACCCATATCACAGGCGATTTGGAGCGTGCAGCCGATTATATTACCTACATCAGTTATGGCGAGTTGTTCTTTACTGGCAGCAAAGATGATTTTGTAGATATGTTCCGCATTGTAAAAGGTGGAATTGAGGAACTGTCCGATGATCTGAAAAATAAGGCGGCTGGTATTCGTACATTCCCTACGGGATTTGAGGCGCTGATGAAAACCGAAAATATTAGCGGTTTCCCTAACCTGACCGTTGAGCCTGCCACTATTGATGAAATTGTAGTGTTTACAAGCAAGAAAGGTGACGATTATGAGTAATATTTTGAAATCCACAAAATTAGATATTGCATTGGTAAAACCATATTTTAAGACGATTTGCTTTACCCTGCTTCTGCCGATTGTGTTTGCCGCAATCAACCGTTCTTTGCTGACAGGGGTATCATTTGCCATGTGCTTTATTGCTATGACGACGGGATATACCTTTTCCATCACAGAAAAAAACAGCATGGATCGGCTGTTTGGTATTTTACCTGTTCGGAAAAGCGAGCTTGTGATCGGACGCTATGTTTTCGTCCTTGCAATGGGGCTTCTTTCCTTGATTATTTCTTTGATTGCACAGCCGCTTGTCTTGAAAGTGCTGGGTGAAACAGTTGGCGTATTTGACATTGTAACTGCCGCTATTGCAGGAGTATTCTTATTTGCACTCTATACCGTGTTCCAGATTCCGGGATATTACAAGTACGGTTCAATCAAAGGACGGGTATTTATGTATATTCCAGTGGCCGGTTTTTTGGTGACTTTACTTCTTCTCTCTAAAATGCCAGCCATCGGGAAATCAATTATTTCAGTCGTTGAATCTTCTCCGATACTTCTCGTTTTCCTTGCGGTTTTTGCTATTGTCGTGATGTATGCGGTTTCGATCTTCTTGTCCATTCGGATTATGAAGAACAAAGAAATGTGAGGTGATTGTATGGATTTCACAATTTTGGCAGTTGTGCTTTTGCTTGGTGTTGGCGTTCCTATCCGTAATAAACTCATACGGAAATATCGGGATAAGAAAAAGAATGATCGCAATTCGGAGTGAACAATATGGAGAAAACAGAGTTCATCCGCTGCCCAGTCTGCGGGAATAAAACACGCGACAAAATTCGGGAAGATACCGTACTTAAAAATTTTCCTCTCTTTTGTCCAAAATGTAAAAGTGAATGTCTAATCGACATTGAACAATTAGACTTACGATTAGCATTATGGGAATACCGTCGTTACTAATGACAGTATTCTGTTTGCTTTATGAGAAAATGCTCAATGCTGGAATGGGCAATAAATTTGAATTTGACAAGGAGATAATAATGATACCAATTTCTGATATTCTCATCCGCTCAATTAGTGGGTATGTGTTTATGGTTCCAGTCTTCGTACTGTATTTCTTGTGGCTCAAAAAATTGGGGAGAACACAAAGTTTTCTCCATACCGCTGCAGTGTTTGTTTTTGGTTATTATTTATTCGGACTTTTGACCGTCACAGGCATCGGCTTTACAAGCACAATGACCTTTCGCCCGAACATTTCTTGGACTCCATTTATCGGTATGATAACTGGGCCAATTGATACCATTCTGAATATTATTCTGTTTGTCCCGTTGGGATTTTTCCTGCCGCTGCTGTACAAGAAATATCATCACATGAAGACGGTTGCATTGACTGGCTTTCTGTTTTCTTTGGCTGTTGAAATTGTCCAGATGTTTGGCTGGGGTTCTTCCGACATCAATGACTTGATGACAAATACCGCTGGAGCCTGTATTGGATTTTTAGTTTATTGTCTGCTGTCAAGAATCTTGCCTGCCAATCTGAAAAAGCAACTTCAATCCAGCCGTGTCAATGCTGTGGCTGAAGTACTTCTCTTTGCTATTTGCACATTTGCCATTATGGTCACGGCTCAGACTTGGTTTGTCCATGATGTGCTGAATGTTCCATAAATTGTATCGGAAACAATCGGTCTCAGATATAAAAAAATAGTGTCTTCTGTTTGACACACCTGCAGACCGATTTTTCCGTATTGAACTTAGTCGCGTCAACGAAGCCACTACCTATGGAATTTCAATCTTTTCCTTCCTGTTATGCTTGGACAGATTGAATAATTCTCTTTGTGTTATATCTATTATTTTTAGGTAATAGTCCACAACGGCTTCTAACATGAAGGTACAAAAAATAAAAGTTGATCCTCAATCAACCCTATTATTGTACTCTTCAATTCATACTTTTCGATCTCAATGGTAGTATGGTTAGATAGACATCTGTTGCCGCTATCCCTTGGTAAGTTACCCGTTCAGCTTACCTACAAATTTAGAATACAATAAATGGCATCATTTGAACAGACTATATTTTTGGGATGAACTGTTCTACTATGAGAGCTTCGGTCTGTTTGCTGTGCTGATTCTGGTACAGTTGGCGGCCACCGGCGCAGCAGCGTTCCGCTTTTACTACAAACAAAGAAAAGGCTGAATAGAAAATAGGTATCATCAATCAAAAATATCATTGGAGGTATAACTTATGGAAAAAGAAACAATGGGAACTGTAATTTCAGTTATAAAACAATGGTGGTTAAAAGTGAATCGTAAACCTGCCCGCGTTCATGCGATGGATGGCGCAGCCTTTCCGCATACTATCAAGGTCAAATATACGATAGACGGCAAAGATTACATCTGCCGAAAATGGATTGGCGCAGGAAACAAAGTCCCTGACAAGGGAACAACGATTAAAGTTATCTATTGTGAAGATAAGCCATCGAAAGCAAGAATTGAACTCTAATCAATAAATTTATTAAAATACGGAGGTGATGATGTGATGGGACATTAGCTGTTTTTGATATAGAAGAATCCGGCAAGCAGATCGGAGAAAAGTTATTTCTGCTTCTTAACGAGGAACAAAAGAATGCTCTAATGCAATATATTTTGGAACAAGGAGCCTGTCATGGAACGGTATTCAATTCCTGTCACACTTCCTTCGCAGCAAAGAAAAATCCTCTAACAGAAATACAGGAAGGCGAGCTTTATCTATGCCTGGAACACCGCACTGTCAGGGTTAGGGAACGGATGATCAACCTGACAAGTAAGGAGTTTGATATACTGGCATTGCTCATTGCCAATCCCAAACGTGTTTTTACTTACGAACTGATTACCGATTTGGTTTGGAAAGAGGATTGTGATTTCTATTCGAGAAAAGCGATTCATAATCATATAAGTAAGCTGCGTAAGAAGTTGCGCTTTGAACCGGATCTTCCAAACTATATTGAGAGTGTCGCCGGGATCGGCTATAAATTTGAACATCTATAACATGAGCCCACAAGGTGTTGTTTCCCCTTGTGGGCTTGCTTTTTGCAGCATATATTCTAAGAGCGGAATATGTAGAAAATTGCGAATATAAAGAGTAAAAAGCGAATATCTGCGGACTGATAAAGGAAACATAACCGATATAATTTTCTCCCAAGGAGGTATCAAGCAGCCGATTCAGGTTCCTCCTTGATGGGAGGAAATGCCTATGCGTCTATGCAACACAGATCTGCAGATAAACTGCTTTACATTCAGTCACCTATACGTCGTAGTCCAGCTCGTATGGATTGCGGCGTTTTTGGTTTCGACAAAGTTTGAGCATTTTCGCTGTCAACCTCCCGGAAAAATTTCATACTGCTGCTTTGGCGCGCCTGTTCTTTGTACGGGCGCGCTTTTTTGTACCCTTTTTTTAATCAGAAAGAGACTTAGACCTTATCGCTGCCGCAGCCCACCCTCTGATTTCGATTTTTGCCATCAACTCAAACATCGAAATTGGAGGAAATTACTATGAAGAAAATCAATCTTCGGGATTATTACCCGTATTATACACAGGACATGATCGTTGAGGTGCCGGATGAAGTTGCTTTGTTGCTTCGGGAATATATGTTGTTGGAAGAAGCCTATCGGATTCGTACATACCGCTATAAAGCATTTTACTCTCTGGATCGAGACGAAGGTATTGAGCGTGAGATATTGCAAAAGCCTCTTAACCCGGCAGAAATTTGGGAACAGCGCCAAATGACGGAGTTGATTTATAAAGGTCTTTCCAAACTTCCGGTAAAGCAGCGCCAACGAATCTATGCACACTTTTTTCTTGGCATGAGCAAAGCAGATATTGCCAAAGCGGAAGGAACACACAAAAGCCGGATCACCCGTTCTATCGAAGCCGGATTGCGTAGTCTGGAAAAATATTTCAAAGAAATTTTATAACAGACGGCAACTTTGCCCCTAAAAATGTACTGAATAGTAGAGGGACATATTCGGCGGGACAAGCTGGACGGGTGTGGTAAGGAAGCATATACATCCTCCCACCCCAACTGCAATATCAATTTGTCTGCCATGCCCCTTGCTTGTTCCTTGACAACCGAATATACGCTGTTACAGGTACTTCATTCTGTGTTCCGAGCGGCAGATGGGGCGGCGCGGTGACAGGCGGCCTAAGGAGGTGATGGATCCAGGCTGTCCGAGCGATAAACGCAACCTACGAAACCGGCTGTGGCAGGCCGGACGCGATAACGACGCAGATCATAATGGTACTTCTTCACAGCTTCCTAAAGACTTGGGGAGAGTTCCTGCGGCGTTTGCTTGCTCTGGCAAAGCGGCGGCGTATGCGGGACTATGATGCGGTGACGCTACCCGCAGCCTGTAACAGCCCCGTCCTTATTACAGAAGGACTTGCCGGGGTGCGTGGCAAATACGGCAGTAAAATCGAAATCAGATATAATGGGCCGGATTTATGTGTGTAATAACCATAGATCCGACCTATTCATGTGGTTTTGATAACACAGTTTTCAGAAGGGAGTTGATACTATGGAATTGAATACCATTGTCAGTGAAGTGGGTACACTGGTAGACATTCGGGATGTCTCTGTCAACAAAGAACTTTCCCGTGATGAACGGATTGCAGAATTCGTTCAGCAAATCAAAAATCCATACCATTTTAAGTGTGGGCGTTTTACTGTACAGGCCAGCTTTTCTGCTGAAGGTGCTACCCTGGAAGAATGTATCAAGGGTATTTTGCGATAGGTGCAATTTTAAGAAAGGGGCTGACTTTTCCGTAAAAGCATGGTAGAATAAGAATCGGAAAAGGAATTGAATATGGCATAACCACACTTCTTGAATTGCGGGGATTTTTCTGTGCAACGAAAGGAGTGTTTTTTTATGCAGGTTTACAAAGCGATTAAGTACATCCGTCTTTCTTATACGGATGATAAAACAGTAGAAAGTGACAGCGTTGCTAACCAGCGGCGCCTGATCGATGACTACATAGCCCGACACCCGGAAATTGAGGTTGTGGCAGAAAAAATTGACGATGGTTATAGTGGTGTTTTGTTTGATCGCCCGGCATTTCAGGAAATGATGCGGATGATCGAACAAGGCGAAGCTAACTGCGTGATTGTCAAAGACCTCTCCCGCTTAGGTCGTGAGTACATAGAAACAGGCCGTTATATGCGCAGGGTATTTCCAGCCTATGGAGTGCGTTTTATCGCAATTAACGATAATGTGGACACGGAAAATGACGCTGCCGATGATCTCACGGTTTCTGTCAAAAACATTATGAATGAGGCTTACTGTCGGGATATTTCCGTTAAGACACGGAGCGCCCTGGAAGTAAAACGGCGCAGCGGGGATTTTGTAGGTGCTTTTACCATTTATGGTTATGTGAAAGTCGGCGATAAACACAAGAGCTTGGAAGTAGACGAATATGCTGCTAATGTTGTGAGGGATATTTTCAGAAAACGGCTGGAGGGATTCAGCGCTTCCCATATAGCGGATGAACTGAACCGATTAGGAATTCTTTCGCCTTTAGCGTATAAGCGCAATCACGGAATGCCTCATGCAAAAGGTGGCTATACAGACCGAAAGGATTGCAAATGGTCTGCAACTACAATCATCCGCATTTTGCAGGATGAAACTTACACCGGAACACTGGTCCAGGGCAAACAGACAACGCCCCATTTCAAATTAAAAGAGCGTGAGGACAAACCTTCTTCGGAATGGATTCGTGTGGAGGGAACCCATGAAGCGATCATACAAAAGCACGATTTTGATCTGGTGCAACGGCTCCGCAGGATTGACACAAGGACTTCTCCCAAATCGGATAAGGTTTACCTGTTTTCCGGTATTTTGATCTGCGGATGCTGTGGCTGCCGTATGACCCGCAAGACGAACCGCTATAAAGACAAAGAGTATCACTATTATTACTGCCCGACCGGCAAAAAGAATGGCTGCACATCGTCGGTCATGCTGAAAGAGTCGGATCTGATTGAATGTGTGCAGGACAGTTTGAAAGGACATATTGAAAATGTTGCTTCTCTGGATGCCCTGCTGTCCAGTATCAGTCAGGAACGGATCAACCGGGAATTGGCGCAGGAATATGCCGCACAGATCAGAGTAAATGAAAAGCGTGTGGCACAGACCGAGGGCTTTAAGGCAAAACTCTATGAAAATCTGGTGAGTGGAATTCTGACAAAGGAAGAATTTCTCTCTTATAAGCGAAAATACAATGCAGATATTGAACTGTTCCAAAAGGCAATCGCTGAATGGAACGATAAACTTACAGATGTATTGGAAAACCGAAGCGAACGAAACCGTTGGATCAACCATTTTATGAAATTTTCTACTATGGAGGATATTGACCGCCGGGCAGTCATGCAGCTTATCCGAAGCATACGGGTAATGGGTAAAGATGAACTGCATATTGAATTTAATTACCAGGATGAATATCAGAAAGCAATCTCTTTGGCTGAACAGATTGCTACAAAAAATGAAGAAAGGATGGTGAGCTAAATGGCAAGAAAAAGCAGAAAACAGACGGCAGCTCCTATGCCGGCACCATCTTTGTATGTACATGTGGCTCTGTATATCCGTCTTTCTGTGGAGGATAACAAAAAGCGGGGTTGCTCAGTAGAAAACCAAAAACTGGTACTGAATGACTTTCTTTCGGATAAACCGGACTTCGTTGTGTATGATACTTATATCGACAACGGAGCGACAGGGACAAATTTTCACCGCCCTGGATTTCAGCAAATGCTATCTGATATTGAAGCAGGCCACATTAACTGTGTGATTGTTAAGGATCTTTCCCGATTAGGGCGAAATTCTATTGACACAGGTTATTATATCGAACAGTATTTCCATGCTCATAATGTTCGCTTCATTGCTGTTACGGATCAGTTTGACACAGCGGATTCCGGAAATCTTCATGGTGGTATCATGCTGCCTTTGAAAAATATGATCAATGAAGCCTATGCTCTGGACATTGGACGAAAAATCAAAGCACAGGCGCGGCAGGCTATGAAAGATGGCGACTATATTGGTGCACGGGCGCCTTACGGTTACAGGAAAGACCCGGATAATTGCCATAAACTTCTGATTGATGAAAATACTGCCCCTGTGGTAAAACAGATTTTTGAATGGGCACATGAGCATGTGGCACTGAACCGGATTGTCCGCAATCTAAATGAGATGGGAATTCCGGCACCGAGCCATTATAAAAAGACCACTGGCGAGATTACCAGTCCGGGACTGATCGGAAGTGGCAAATGGCAGACCCGCACAGTGATGAAAATCTTAGAAAGCGAAGTTTATACAGGCGATCTGGTGCAAGGAAAAACAAAGATTGTAGATCATCAGCAGGTCAAGGCTGGAGAAGATAATCTGATTATTGCAAAATGCACCCATGAACCGATCATCAGCCATGAGTTGTTTAATGCAGTTCAGGAATACAGAAAACAGATCTGTGAAGAAAGCAAAGCAACTCCAAAACGTCCCTACACACCAAACATTTTCAAAGGTAAAGTGTTCTGTGCTGATTGTGGCAGAAGCCTTCACAGGCAACGCGCCGAGCGCCGGAAAGGACCCGACACTTACTGGTTCCACTGCCTTACAAACAGCCGGGTAGAAAAAGATAGCTGCAAAGGTGCGATGATACAAGAGAAAGAACTGATTTCTACTGTTACGGCTATTCTTGAAAAAGAGCTGACAGTTGCGCTGGGAATGTCGCTGCCACTCTTTCAGTTGGAGACAAGACAAAAACAGGAAAAAGATAAGCTGAAAATTCAGATGTCGGCCAAACGGCAGGAAATTGAAAAAACACGCCGGCTGATCCGTGGCCTATATGAAAATTTTGTGCAGGGTATTTTGACAAATGACGAATACTTTGAATTGAAAGCGGATTATGAACATGCTATCAATGCTCTGTCTGGTGAGATTGAAGTATTTGAAAAATCTATGGACTCTCTGGACAACCAGCTTGCCAGATACCGTGCAATGGAAAAGGATGCAAAAACACTGGCACAGGATCACGTACTGACTGTAGAACTGATCGAACGGCTCATTGAACGAATTGAGATAGACCACGAGCGGAATATTCATGTGACCTTCCGTTTCAAAAATGAATTTCAGGGAAAGGCGGTGGAACCGTGCGCAACTATGTGATTGCCCTTTATATCCGTCTTTCTGTGGAAGATTTCAAAACTGAAAGTTTGAGCATACCAAATCAAAAACTGATTCTTCGTGAAAAAGCTATGTCTCTGCCGGAATGGGATGACAGCGAGATTTTGGAATTTATTGACAACGGTCATACGGGGACAAACTTTGAGCGTCCGGCGGTGCAGGAACTTTTAACAATGGTTCAGGCCGGAAAAATCAACTGTATTATTGTAAAAGACCTTTCCCGATTTGGACGTAACAGCATTGAAACCGGCTATTTTATTGAGCGGGTATTTCCTCTTTATCACACCCGTTTTATTTCCGTCAGTGATGATTTTGACACAGCTAATTTCAAAGGTGATACCGGAGGGATTGATATTGCTTTCAAGTATCTTATCAGCGAGTGGTATAGCCGGGATATGTCCATGAAAATCCAAAGTGCAAAATACGCAAAGATGCGTCGTGGGGAATATCAGAGTGTCATCTGTCCTTACGGCTATCGCAAGAGTGCAGACGGACGTATGGAACCGGACGAGGATGTTGCCCCGAATGTGCAGATGATATTTCAATGGGCGTCTGAAGGCAACACCGCAGCCGAGATCACAAGAAAATTGTATGCCATGAATATCCCCACCCCTGGGGAATATCGCAAACTTAAAGGCAAGGCCTATTACAATGTTTCCCGAACAAACGGCGTTTGGAGTACATCAACGGTTCTGCGTATTTTAGAAGATCAAAGATATATCGGTACCTATGTAATTGGCAAGAGAAAGGTAAAAGAGATTGGCAGCCGACATACACAGTTAAAGGATGAAAGTGAGTGGTTCAAAATCCCGAACCATCATCCGGCTATTGTAAGTGTGGATCTATTTGAGAGAGCCAATGCTTCAATTAAGCGTTTCTCTCTGTCAAATAAAAAGCCGCGTGATTATCTGCTCCGTGGTAAGGTATTCTGCGGATGCTGCGATCATGCAATGTCTCTACGAAATGGTGCGTGGTTTTATTGCCGTCATTCCGAGGTGGCTGAAACGCTTCCTTGTCATGGTGTGCGCATAAAGATGGCAGATCTGGAGCAGGTTGTATTTGAAACAATTCGGGCTCAAATGTGTCCGGCATTGGGAATTGATAGCAATAAGGATAAATTGGATTTGCAGACAGTCCAGCAGGCCGAACATGAAGAAAAACTCCGTTCTATTCAAGATAGCAAGCGGTATCTTTATGAGCAGTATGCACTCGGAGAGATTGATTTGGAAACCTATCGGACACGAAAAGCGGTTTATGACACGGAACTGGTACAAGCCAAAAATGTTCATGCTGTCATCACTGCACAGACAAAGCAGATAAAAAGTGATTATGAGATTAAGCTGAAACAACAGGAAATTGTGCAGAAAGTCGGAAACGCCAACATGCTGACAAAAGCTCTGATTGACCGGCTTATCAATAAAGTTTACGTCTTTCCAGGAGATCGGATTGAGATTGAATATGCAACACAGGATTTCTTAGAAACTAAGGAATCCGAAAAGGAAGTATAACCGTGAACACCCATTTGAAACAGCTATGGGCAGCTATGAAGCTGCCCGAAAAACTGCAAAAAAAGTTATAAATTTTTTGTCGTGGGCTTGACATACGGGTGGCGCAAATCGTGAAAACGGATATGCGGCATTTCCAAATCTTCAAGAAGTTTACCAAACTGCGACGATACCCAAGACGCATTGATAGGCGCACCGTCCGGCTTTGCCACAACAAGGTCATTGTCGTAGTAGGGCTTTCCCTCCTTTGCTGCCTGTTCCTTTTGCACTTCCTGCATAGCAAACTGTTTGAGGAAGAACGGACGGGCAAGCTCGGTAATCGGTAGCTTCCTGCCGTTGGATTTTGGCGGTGCCATTTCTTCAATGACTTTTGTTTTCGGCGGCACCTTAAAGGGTAGCTGCTCGGTAACGTCAAAGGTATTGTTTTCTAAATCCACGTTGCGCCAACGCAGCCCCAAGATTTCAGAACGGCGCATACCATAAAGCCCGCCAAGAATAACGGGCATTTCCCAAACTGTCCCCTCCACCCGCTGCATGAGCAGCTTGACTTGTTCCGGCGTGTAGGGGTCGGGTGTCTTATCGCCTTTTCCAAACTTCGTAAGGGTGTCCTTTGCAGCGTTTGTTTCAATATAGCGATATTTCCGGGCATGGCTCAACGCCACGCTCAACACGCGCTTTGCCCCGGCTGCGGTGGACGGTTTCAAGCCCTTGTCAATAATCTGCTGAAACATCTTGTCTACCATAGCCGGGGTAAGCTGATTAAGGGCAACGCCGCCAATGTATGGATTGATATAGTTTGCAATGGTCTTTTTGTACCCGTCGTAGGTAGAGGGGCGCAAGTTTACTCTTGCATAGCTTTCCACCCAATCATTGAGATAGGCGGCGACGGTCTGCTTGCGCTGTGAAGTAATGGAAGCGATCTGCCCCGGATTTTGGAGTTTCGTTTTCATTTCCGCTTCATGCTGCGCCGCTTCGCGTTTGGTCGCAAATCCTCGTTTGGTATAGGATTTTTTCGCCCCGTCGGGGGCGGTGTACTTTATATCAACGTCGTAAACCGTACCCGGTCGCCCGGTCAGTACGCCGTTACTGTCGCGTTTGTTTTTCGCTTGTCTTGTTCTGATTGCCATAGCTTAACCCCCTTGCGTTGCCGGGGGCTTTGCCGCTTTCTTTGCTCTGTGGTACCAATCCCAAATAGCAGCGTCGGCAATCAAGCGGCGGTTTCCATTTTGGATATATTCAAGCTCGCCACTATCCATAAGCTCGCGCAGCTTGTTTTCGCCAATGCCGCTAACCTTGCTCATTTGCTCTACTGTTTTCAGCATAGGCAGCAAAGGGGCGGCATAGCTTGTAGTTTCTTTTTTTGCCATAGAGATTACCCCCTTTCGTAAAAATGGCAAAAGGTTTGTTTACGAAAAGTGGGTTTCATCAGACGGTCGATTCGCTTCTCAACCTCACGGGAATTGCACCCCTGCGCGGTTCTCGCGCAGCCCTACCCATTGCCTGCGACGCTTTGAACGCTCGGACTATGGCGATAAGGGAGTATCATTATGTATTTTGCGCTTCGTCGCCGACAAGCTGCTGTGCCTGTTTTCCGGAGTCGGTGTTGATCGCTCGGCAATCCGGAGCGGGGAAATCCCGCCGGGAATGCGTCATGGCGCACCCGCCGCATGGCTCGACGCAAAAGGAACGTATCTGATTTGCCCTATGCTGCGCCGCCGTTATCTTGCGTCGCTTTCTTTTTCAAGGTACAAAAGACAGAAATATACAAAGAGGAAAGGGGAGGAACACTTTGCGTTTATTTCTCTGTCTTAAAGGATAGGACAGCCCGCATGAGCTTTGCTTGCAGCCGTTCGCGCAAGTCCTCGTCTATGCCGTAATAGGTATTGCCGTTCTCGTCACGGATTTTCCGCATAGACAGGTGGGCTATGTAGCTTTGGTAGTGCTGCATTACAATTTTCATGGCGTCGGGGTCGCCCTTTGTCGCGGCTAAAATGACCGGGTAGGGTAATAAGCCGCGCTCATTGTCATTACAATTCGTTCCATTCATCAGCGCGTTCCTCCAAATATCGTTTTAGCAGTTCAAAAGAGCTTGTCCGTCTATACTGTACTGTGCTGCGGGGTACTTTCATAAGCTCCGCGATTTCAGCGTCGGTCATGCTGAAAAAGTAATACAGTAAAACGGCTTGCCGTTTTTCTTCCGGCAGGGAGTGCATTGCTTCGGCAAGCAACTTCGCCGTAATCTTCAAACCGCCTGCACAAAAAGCGTCCTCGTCCTCATTGACAAAATATCTGTCAACGGTATAAAGCTGCTTTTCCTCATGCGGGGCAAGGTCTGAAAAGTTGACTTCGTGCTTTCGCCGACTTTTGCTTTCCCGGCAGGCGTCAATCAGTTCGTTGCGTAGCGTGTGTTTGCAGTACGCATTAAACTCACATCTTGTCTGCCATTCCAACCGATTAGGATAATCCATGTTCTCACCCCCTTTCGTCCCGGGGGCGGGTTATTTATCCCCTTTCGGCTGCCTTCCACGGACGTGCCGCAGATTTGCCAAACGGAATAGAAAAGTTTTTCAAAAAAGTTTTGAAAAACACAAAATGCGCCCGTCTGCAAGGCGCAGACGGACGCAAAGGAAATGTAAGCAGTATTCAGATGATTTGACAGTTCATACTCATGGGTAGACTTGCCCGGAGGTGGAGCTATGCTTTTTTTAATTGATGAAGCTCATGGGTATTATGGAATACCAAAGTAGACACGGCGGCAACCTCCTAAAATACCGCCGTGTCAGTTCATGGTGTCCGGGTCGTCGCAAGTTTGGGATAGATTGACGAAAAGAAACGGCGGCTCTGAAAAATCAAAGCCGCCGAGATAAAATAAGCGCGTGAAAATATGGCTGCTGCACGACGGCTTTTTTTCTTTTGCCGTCGTCCGGCAGATTACTATTTGCTATCAAAGAAAGAGCCGATAACCGCAAATTTATGTTTTGCGGATTATCGGCTCTGCGTCTGTGCGTCTGGCTCTTTGATAACAGTAATATTCAATTTGTGGACGCTAATAAGATTTTCTTGTTTACACTTTGGGCAATATAAAGGGAAATTTTTAAGCACAGTATCATCTCGAATTTTTAATCTTGTTTTATTGCCGCACACTGGGCAAAATATCCACTCACATTTTATCATTTTTATACCTCACGAACATAATAACAAAAAGAGTACCTCTATAACGCTTGATAAAGGTGTTCTCCTCGCCTATTTAGACAAAGTACCAAAATACTTATTAACAGTAGAATAATGCCGCACACAATATACCCACCCAACAGCAATGAGTTTGAGAAGTATTTCAGAAGCAAATAGCATGTTCCACAGGTTGAGAGTGTTCCAATCAGTGCGCTTAATATTGCAGGTAGACTTTGCTTGATAATATGTGTAATATTTTCCCATTCAAAGTTGGGGAAAAATATGTTTATTAAACATCCTATTATGCCAATAAATAAAGAATATAGAAATGGCATAGCATATCCTAACATGACTTTTTCCAAAGACCAATGCAAGTAAAAAGCCATTACTGTATTCAAAACTAATATAATAGGCCCCGATACAGAAAGATGTAACAGTATCTTTGATTTGATAATGTATTTTGCGGTTATCGGCAAAGATTTCAATATTTCAATTTGTTTTCCCTCAATGGAAATACTGGGATAAGTCGTGCTGGATAATGTTACTAAAACAGTAAATACAAAAATATAAAACACATCATATTCCGCAGGGGCAACTTTCAAGTATTCGGCTAATTGATAAGCATACAGGCTAATTTTGTCTGTCATAAAAACAATTAACACTACAAATATAGCAGCAAACAAAAAACCACAAGCAGTATTTGTTAAATATACAGGCAACGAAAAATAGCGTACTCGTTCTCTTTTTACAAGCGCGGTCATAAGACTGTTTTGCTTAAAAGATTGTTTATTCCGATTAGTATTTTGGTATTTTGTATGATGAATGATGTTACAGTACCAATTTTGATATATTCTGCTTAAACCAAATAGTAACGAACTACCTATGATAAGCACAATTCCAGTATATAATCCTAATGATAAATAATCACAACAAAGAATTAAGTGTACATATCTGCTTCCAGGAATAGAAATAGCTGAAATTGAAAAGTTAAAACCCGTATCTCCCGCAACTATATCAGGAAATTTGCAAAACATGAATGTCATAAATGCAAATAAAATCAATACAGCTCCGATTGTTTTTAATCGTGTAACGAGAGCAGATGAGCTTTTCAATATATGATGAACTTTTGTTCCAACAATCGTTCCCAAAAGACCGGGAATGATAGGAAATAGCAAAACAACCCCTGCCATGACTGGATAATATGAAATTTTCATATCGGCAGTTAAGCCGAATAATACTGCCATAGGAAACAATAGCGTCATATCAAGGACGGCTTGAACTAAATATAAAATGCTTAACTTTGAGATTATTAACACCATTAAAGGAACAGGAAACGCAAGCAGGTTATCTATGTTCGTATCACTAAGGAGTAGTCCACTTCCCCAAAAGATACTGATAAAAACATTGAGTATCATGCAGATTAGGATCACTGGAAGAATAAGATTTATGATTATTTCGTCCAGTGTCCATGATAAAGAGAAAACAATGTTCAAAGAATAACTTAAATATACAAGCCCACCTATCAGGATAGTTCCAACAAAAATGTAGAGATAAATAGTGTTTCTACGCTTCTGGTTATCTGCATAGCGCAGTTGGTTAAGCCGGCACAACTGTATCAAATTATTTTTCAATAGAAGTAATAAAATTTTCATCGCTATTCATCTCCATAAAAACTTCTTCCAACCCCTTTGTTCCGGTGATTTCTACTGTCGGGCCGGAATATAGTAAATGCCCTTGTTTAATGACCGCTACTTTATTGCATACCTTCTCTACCACATCGAGAATATGACTTGAAAATAGAACGGAGCTTCCGTCCGCACATAATTCTTTCATTTGCTCTTTTAAGATTATAAATGCTTCGGGGTCTAAGCCAACGAACGGTTCATCCAAAATCAAGAGTTTCGGTGCATGTGAAAATGCAGCAATCAGCGCAAGTTTTTGTTTCATTCCATGTGAGTAAGAGGAGATTAAACTGTTCAAATGCGGTTCCATTTGAAATGTCGAAGCTAACTTTTCGATAATGTACTTGCGATTTTGAGATGGAACGGCATAAATGTCAGCAATAAAATTAAGGTACTGTATTCCTGTCATATACTCGTCAAGTTGTGGATTGTCTGGTACATATGCCATTTTCTTTTTGCAAACTATTGGTTCTTTGAGTATTGAAACACCGTCTAATAGGATTTCACCCTTGTCAATACCAACTATACCTAAACAAGATTTTAAGGTAGTTGTCTTACCAGCTCCATTTTTCCCAATGAAGCCCATTATGTCGCCGTCCTCAACTATTAAATTTAGATTACATACGGCTTTCTTTTCACCATAGCTTTTGGATAAGTTTCTGATTTCTAACATAGTGTCCTCCATTCTCATTTAGAAAAAAATCGAAATGAAAGTTAAAAAAATAAACCGTTCCGCTATCAATTCTCATTTCATACCTAAATAAATCATAATACCTGTCACAGCAAACGCCACCACTGGCATGATATAAAACATGTATGTCTTTTTATTTTCATGCTGGCTAAGAACTGCATCAACAATCAGATTGAGCAGGACACAAAATGCGGGAACACCAAAGACTACGACATTACGAGGCCAAAAAGAGTTCGCATTTCCGGCAGAATCAAAGTGCACTGGAACAGACTCTGGCAGTTTGCCAGAAAAGGCGATAAGGACTGCCAATGTCAATGCACATAGTACGGTACTGATAATGATATGTTTCTTTACAGATTTCATAAGTATATCCTCCTTAAATTAAGTGTTCTTCTTTCTTCTGAAATAAAGAAAGAGTGAATAGGCCAATGGAACAACGCCAACTAATAGAATAATTAGCGGAACGGTCACAAAGTAAAATTTGTGCAATGGATGTAGGATAAAGACTAATCCAGAAAGAAGCCATGTATAACTTCCCAATTTGTGTGTTTTATACCAACTTTCTTCATCATTGAACAGCCACGGGAATTTCAATCCAACATAAGGATTTATATGATTTTTAGGAAAGTAATTTCCGCTGATAATGAACATTATGCCAACAAACACATAGATAAATGCTTCCGTTATATCCTGCTCTGGAAATAGCAAAGAATAAAACTGGGGAATTAAATATACCACACCCGTAATCGGCATAATCCATTTGCCTAAAAATATCAGACTTTTAGCCCCGTTGGTCGAAGCAACCTTAATACTTAGTCCAAAGTTCAAGACTATATTAAGCAGAATGGCAATTACATAAAGTAGGATATACATGTCAGCATTGCTATTCTTTAGCTTTGAGATTATCAATGTTGTAAAAGATAAAATAATACATGCTATGGTTGAGATGATTAAAGTACGCTTATTTTTCTGGTTCATTCTTATCCTCCTGAAACTGCATAAGCCACATAACGGCGTCTTCAAATACAGAAATGTTTATCTCGTAATAAATGTATTTCTGATAACGTGTTTCAAAAATTAAATCAGCCTTTTTTAGAGTAGAAAGATGATATGAAATAGTGGCATTTGATAAATCAAATTCTGCGGCAATCTCTCCGGCAGACATCTTTCGTTTTTGTTTTAGTTTTAGTAATATTTCCCGTCGAACGGGATCGCTAAGTGCTTTGAATACATTTGGTAAGCTCACGGTATTATCACCTTTGGTTCTTCTCATTTTGATTTATTTCTAAATGACAATCACATTATATCACGGGCGTGCTAAAAATCAATATCATTTTGAAGATTTTCTAAATGAAATCGCTAAAAGCGAACAGTGAAACCAAAATAATGAATTATTTTAGTGCATAGTAGGAAGTATATAGACATATCCAACGAGAAAGGGGAACAGTAAAATGTAACTGGGTGAATGAATATGGCAAAAAGACCAGTAGAAAAATATGACTTCAAGGCTTTCGGGCAAGCAATAAAAGCAGCGCGGACAGCAAGAAAGGAGAGCCGCAAGAAAGTAAGCGACGAAATGTTTATTTCCCCTCGCTACCTTGCGAACATTGAGAATAACGGGCAACACCCAAGTCTGCAAATCTTTTTTGAGCTTATGCTCCGTTACGATATATCCGTAGACCAGTTCCTTTTAGAGAAGCCGGATACGAAAAATACGCAGCGTCGGCAGCTTGACACGTTGCTTGATACCATGAGCGATAAGGGAATACGGATTGTAACCGCAACGGCGAAAGAAATTAAGGAAGTTGAAAAAGAGGACAAATGAAAATGTCCGGCAAAATTGAATATGGATTTTAGGAAGCGTTGTAATCTTTTTTTGAGATTGCAGCGTTTTTCTTTTGGATAAGTTCGGCAAAATAGCTTTTTCTCCGTAGTGGGAAATAAGGACAGAAGAGATAAAAAACTTGAATAGCAAGCATAGGAAGCGGGTACCCACTTCCGTATTTTGCCCGTCCTGCGCTGCGGCAGCGTCGGCAAAATTGCTTGTTGGGAAGTGTCCCAAACCCTCGGAATGGAAAGGAGCATTTACACATGGACGGAAGAAAAAGAACGGTGCAAATCAAGTTCAGAGTAACAGAAGCGGAACGAGATTTAATTCTTGAAAAAATGAAGCTCGTTCCCACCCGGAACATGGCGGCGTATCTTCGCAAGATTGCCATTGACGGCTATATCATACAGGTAGACCATATCGACATAAAGGCAATGACAGCGGAGATACAGAAAATCGGCGTCAACGTCAATCAGATTGCAAAGCGCGTGAACAGTACGGGCAGCGTCTACCAAGAGGACATAGAAGAAATAAAGGGGGTGCTTGCGGAAATATGGCGGTTACAAAGATTAAGCCTATTAAGGGAACGCTAAACAAAGCCCTTGACTATATCCAAAATCCGGCAAAGACCGATGAAAAAATGCTTGTGTCCTCCTTTGGCTGCTCCTATGAAACGGCAGACATTGAATTTACATTTACTTTGTCGCAGGCGTTGGATAAGGGCAACAACCTCGCCCACCATTTGATACAAGCCTTTGAGCCGGGAGAAGTCGATTACAGAGAAGCCCATGAAATCGGGCGGCAGCTTGCCGACGCAG
This sequence comes from Blautia sp. AF19-13LB, assembly GCF_003479105.1. Classification (NCBI taxonomy): domain Bacteria; kingdom Bacillati; phylum Bacillota; class Clostridia; order Lachnospirales; family Lachnospiraceae; genus Blautia; species Blautia sp. AF19-13LB. The sequence continues at coordinate 17,071 of NZ_QUGO01000018.1, read as the reverse complement.
TAACCAAAGGTCAGCACGAATATGTTTTGACTACTCACATTGACAAGGGGCATATCCATAACCACATTATTTTTTGCGCGGTCAATTTCGTAGACCACCACAAGTACAATTCCAACAAGCGCAGCTATTACGGTATACGGAACATGAGCGATAAGCTGTGCCGGGAACATGGCTTATCAGTTGTCCTTCCGAACCGGGGCAGCAAGGGAAAAAGCTATGCAGAGTACCAGGCAGAGAAAACAGGTACCAGTTGGAAAGGCAAGCTGAAAATTGCCGTGGACGCTCTCATTCCCCAAGTGTCAAGTTTTGAGGAATTGCTATCACGGTTAGAAGCGACGGGCTATGAGGTAAAACCGGGGAAATATATTTCCTGCCGCGCTCCCGGACAGGAACGGTTTACCCGCCTTAAAACTCTCGGCGCAGATTATACAGAGGAAGCTATCAGAGAACGGATAAGCGGCAAACGCGCCCGCGCTGCGAAAGCTCCCCGCGCAGATCGTGGCGGCGTTAGTCTGCTCATTGATATTCAGAACAGTATCAAGGCGCAGGAAAGCCGGGGCTATGAGCAATGGGCAAAAATCCATAATCTGAAACAGGCAGCGAAAACCATGAATTTCTTGACAGAACATAAGATTGAACAGCACGCAGAATTGACCGCGAAAATCACGGAAGTTACCAAAGCAAGCGAACAGGCAGCGGACAGCTTGAAAGAGGTTGAAAAGCGGCTTACCGATATGACGCTGCTTATTAAGAATATCACTACCTATCAAAAGACAAAGCCCGCCTATGCTTCATACCGCAAGGTAAAGGATAAAGACAAATACCGGGCAGCCCATGAGAGCGATATTATTCTCTATGAAGCAGCGGCAAAGGCAATTAAGGCGGCGGGGATAACCAAGCTACCAAGTCTTGCCGCCCTGCAAGCAGAGTACGCAGCACTTCAAGAGCAGAAAGAAGCCCTGTATGCCGACTATGGGAAGCTGAAAAAGCAGGTCAAGGAATACGACGTTATCAAGAAGAATATCGACAGTATTTTGAAAGTGGAACGTCAGCCAGAACGGACAAAGGGAACAGAGCGCGGATAAATGAACACAAAAAAAGAACGGACGCGGCAGCCGGTATGTTGGCCACCGCGCCCGTTTTCTCTATGGGTGCAAATTATTTTTTGTTACGCAGTAGAACCGCGATTTTAAGGGAATAGGTATTAAGATATTACCGCCCTTCAAAACGGCTGTCAGAGCCGCATAAAACAAGGCTTTTTTCGCCCCTACTGCGTAACAAGAGCGCGTCTTTTCCTCATGCGCTCGGCTGCCTGTCTGCGGGTAATCCGCTTCCGGCAATCCGGGCAGTATTTGACGCTGTTTGAAGTAGATACAAAGAACGTGCCGCACTCGGTACATTTCTTTCTGTCCTCGGTCTGATTGAGTTCTGCATACAGGAGCTTGTCGGCGGGAAGTACGGCAATCCGAAACCACTTGCAGAGCAGCGAATAGGAAATGAGCTGCGGGCATACGCAAGTGTCCCCGTCGTCCAGTAAGATACAGTTGCCGTTATCGCAGTTGCAGCACTCCCGGCGTACAAGGGTATTGACTTTCCGGCTTTGGGGCGGCGTCAGCCGCTTAATCCCAGTCATACTTCATCAGCGGCGTAAATGGGAAGCCCCGCAAACTCCGCTTCGGTCATGGCTTCCACTTTGGAAAGGGTGCGCTTTGCAAGCTCTCGCATATCCTCGTCCATGAAAGGCAGCGCGGCGGTCATGTTCTCTACAAGCTGCGCTTTGCTTCCCTCGTGGTAAATGCTTAAAAGGTTTGTTTCCTCAACAGTCAATCTATTCATGCTCATACCTCCAAATCGTGATTTTTTGCTTTTGTCGTCGTCTTTTTAGGGGCTGTCTTTGTCTTATCTGCTTTTAGCTGCGCCCGGACAGAGGGGCGTGGCTTTTTAATCTCTTTGTCCCGGTTCTCTCCTTTGTCAATCAGCGCATACGTCCCATGTCTGCCCTCGATTTTGGAAAAGGAAAGGGTCTTGTAGGGCAGCATGGAGAAAAGGCGGTCAATGTCCTTTGTGTTCGCAAGCTGCATGAACGCCGGGGAAAGCTCCACCATGAAATGGGTCTTGTTCGGGCTGTTCGGTGTGTCATTCCGCTTCATTTCCCGCACAATGCGCCGCGCTTCCGTTTCAATCAGTCCGTCATGCAGCGTGGCGATATGTGCCTTAAAATCTCCCGGTAGAAGCTGCTCCCTGTTGCGGTGTTCCTCCCGTAAGAGCCATTTAAGCGCGTCCGGGTCGTTGGGTAGGGCTTCAAAGCGTTCAAACTTCCCAAGCTGCGGGTCTGGACTTCCGTTGAAATACTGTCCGGCGGGTATCGTCTGCTCCCCGCGCTCATAAATCAGCTTGACCGTATCGGCGGGCAGCCCCTTTTCCTTGACGCGCTCATAATGGCGGGAATAGTCAAGCTCATACAGATTGCCCTTGATTTTTCCATGCTCCCTGTCTGTCAGCTCGATTGCATAGGCAAGAATACGGTCGCTTGTCTGCTCCATGTAGAAACGCCAGGTGTTATGGGGCGCGGTGTCCTTTAGGAATACGTCGCGCTCCCGAAAGCAATGCGTCCCGGACGGTCGGCAAAACCATAAGAGGGTCTTGTCCTCTTTACTCGCATTTGCCGCCGCCCTTGCGATAATCTCCCTGTCAATGTCAAAATCGCTCTGATAAAATCCTGTATTCTGCTTTAATATCGCATGGAGAGAAGCAAGTACGTCCACATTTTCAAATTTATTCTGTTTCGGCATGGGTCAGCTCCTTTCCAAGTCCTGTGACTTCTGCTTTGTGTTCTTCTTTTTCCCCGTCCGTTCCTTGTCAGCTTTAAGCTGCGCCCGGATAGAGGGCTTTTCTTTGCCGCGTTCTTTGTCTGCCTTAATCGCTTCTGCAAGGTCAACAAGGGAAATCTGTTCCCCGGCTTTTACCTTTGCTTCCAGTTCGTCAACCGTAGGGGTGTTGTTGATGATACCGTCAAAGTTGTTGTCGTTCTGCTCGATTGTGTCCTCGACGTGCTTTAGCGGGTTTATCTTTTCCGGCTGTTGTGTCTGCTCCTGCAAAAACTCCGGCACTTCCTTGTAGCCGAAACTATCTACATAATGCGCCGCGTCCTGTCCGTTCTGATGAAGCACTACCACGTCGGAAACGGAAAGGCTGTGTCCCTTAAAATCTTTCGGGTGTTCGATATTGAAACGGGTGTAAATATCTTCAAGGGAAGTACCCGGCGTAAGCTCTGCGGAATAGACAAGCTCATAGTTTGCCTTATCAACCACATTTCCCGCCGCCTGCAGGCGGTTGTAAGGCTCAAAGCGGAAGTCCCGCGTTTCGTCCCCTTGCTTTAGCTGATAAATGGAAAAGGTGTCTTTGTCGGCTTCGGCTTCCTGCGCCTTTGCATATAGCTCCTTTACTTCTCCCTGCGTCAGCTCTCCGGCGTTCAGCCCGCCCATGAGTTCCCGGCATTTTGCAAGGCTGCCGATATACAGCACGTCCCCGATTTTTGCCCTGCCGTTTTCCTGCGGGAGATAGGCTTGCAAGAAAAAGCGGTCGTTGTCGCCCGTTGTGCGGGGGTTGGCTTCAATCTTGTAAATGTACTCCGGCATGGCGGCTTTCTCCCTCGGCGCGTCCTGCACCTGTTCCTTTTGCAGTTCTGCGATATGTTCATCAATGCTGTTGATGATTTCCGCTGCGGTGCTGCGGATTGTTTCAAGAGAGCTTTTCAGTTCGGTAAGCTCCCGTCCGGCACTCCACCCGGCAACATACCCAAAGGAATAATCAGAGGTATCAAGCCCGTAATGCTGGCACACGGTATAGGCGATACTTTCTGCCTGTACCTCACGGGTGCGGCGGTCGGGTCTGTTCTCCAAGTCCTCTAAAGGGGCGTTTAGGTCAATGTCGTGCAGCTTCGCATGGGCGATTTCATGGATAAGTGTCTTTAAGGTTTGCAGCTCGCTCATGCCCTCATCAAGGGCAATACGCTTGTCCTCCAAGTGGTAGTAACCATGTGCGCCGCCCTCGATTTTTTCAAAGCCAACAGGAACAGGAGAAGTCTTTTCAAGGGCAGCGAAAACCTCCTTGTAATGCTCCACGTCCCCGGTCAGCATATTTACGGCAATATCGGGGATTTCCCTGCCCTCGGTCTGCGATACGTCAAAGACCGATACCACCTTAAAGGCGGGGATTGTGATTTCCTTTTCCTCGGTTACGGGCTTTCCGTCTTTGCCGATAATGGCTTTCTGTGTCTGCGGGTCGATTTTCTCCATTTCTTTTTTAATCTTGAACGGCGACGGGGCAAGGATTTTGATACCCTTTTGTCCTTTCATCACGTTTCGTCCAAAGTTATTTTTCCATGCGGAAAATCCGGCGATAAGGGAAGCGTCGGGCTTTTGCATGGCGATCAGCAGCGTATTGTTAAAGCTGTAATTATGAAACTTTGACATGACGCGCAGATATTCCTTGTAACGCTCGCTGTCGAACAGTTCCGTAATGCCTTGCTCCAAGCGGTCGGTTATCTCTTTGAGCTTTTCGGCGGGCTTCTCGGAAGTTAAGACAATGGGGATAACCGGGCGCGGCTCCTGCGGCGTTGCTTCGGGAACAGTCGCCTGTACTGCCGGGGCTGCGTCCAGTTCGACGGTTGGCTGCGGGTAGCTCATAATGCGGTAGTCCTCCGGCACATCGCGCCCCTCAAAGTGCTGCTCCCATGCGTCGCCGCTTTCCACAAGGTAGCCGTATTCCGTAAAGCTGCCTTTTTCCTGTGCGGCGGCGTTTCGTCCAAAGGCGATAAGGTCAATGCTGTTTTTCCATTCAGCGGGCATTTGCACCATGCCGGATTTGTTAAGGTAATAATCGCCCAATTCGCGGAGATTATGTACTTCGGGGATATGCACGAAAAAGTCCTCGTTATAGGTAAAGTCAATGAGCTGCCCGATATTCTCAAAACCATTCCTGCGCTGCGTGGCGGCGTTCAGCGCGGTAATCCCGGAAGCGTCAAGGGTTTCCAGTCGTGCCGCAAGGAAATTCAGCTCGTCCACCTGTGCCGCGCATACCATGTCATACGGCAGGGCAATGTGTCTGTCCTCCCGGTCAGAGTAGCCGTGAATGAAAAATTCCTGCGGATTGTCTGCGGTAATGCCGACGCTTTGCATGGCTTCGTGAAGTTCTTCCTTTGTGGCGGGCATGGATAACCAGCAGCCGCCCGGTTCTCCCGTTTCAAAACGGGTGCGGCTGTCAATAAGGATTGCAAACTGTTCCGTATCCTGTCCCGGTTCGGTTCTCGGTGCAGCGGCGGGAATGTCGGCAGCGGGCTGCTTGATTTCCTCGCCCTCTACGGTATAGCCCGGTAAGAGCTGCCCGTTTACCTTAAACTGTTCCGCGTATTCCGGCGGGATAGCCGGGGAGATTTCCGTAAAAAGTTTTTCATACGCCTTGATACGCCCATTCAGATATTTTTCCATAGCCGCCCGGTCAGCAAATACCTTTCTGTCCTGTCCGGCGATTTTCGCCTGTCCGTACCCGTGGGGGCTGTTGGTGTAGATGTTCCAAGACAGCGTATAGGAATACGGGATAGATTTCTGTGCTGCCTTGTCGTAGCGGGTATTTTCATACACATGGTAGCTCATTTTATATACCCGGTTGCTGATGGTGTGGCGGTCGTTGTCCTCGTCCTGCCACTTGTTCGCCGTATGCTTCACTTCGGGTATTCTCGCATACTCAATCGCCTTGTCAAATAGCAGGGTCTTTCCTGCCTGTTCCTCCCATGCGGAAGCCTGTACTTTCAGATTTTCAAAAACAGTCTGCTCCGCAGCCGCGCTTTCCTCCCGCAGCTTCACAAGCTCGGCAAGAGGTAAGGCGGTCAGCGGGGAAATATCCGCGCCTTTCGTGTCAAAATAGATACCGCGCTCAATCTTCATCTTGTCGGCGGCTTCCAGTCTGTCATGGTCGTATGAGGAATAACCTGTTTTCCATTCGTCCATTTGCTCGCTCCTTTCTTTTTCAATCATGCGGTGCATAAGCTCGTAGTCCTCAATACTCATGCTCCCGTCAAATACATAAGGGTCAAAATCTTCCCCGTCCCGGTAGGGCTTTTCGGAAAAGGGAAGCCCCGCTGCATGGGCGGCGGCTTTTGCTTCCTCGATAAGCTCCGGGGGAAGTCTGTCGTCGTGGGCTTCGATAAATCCGGCAACGTCATTTGTGCCGTTTTTGTAGTGGTGGCGCACTCCGGCGGTCAGCTCGTCAAGGCTCATATTCTCGCCTAAATGCCCGCAGTAGTAGCCGTTTAGAATAACGGCGGCGGGGTCAGCCGCCTTGATTTCCTCTAACCGGCTCCTGTCAAACGGTTCTAAAGTACCGTCCACTTCAAGATGAAACAGCTCGGCGTTCCATGAACGTCCCTCTTTCCAAAATGCTACCCATGCAATACCGTCCCTAAGTTCCTCTTGATAGTCCTTTACGCTGTCGCGCAAACTTGCCATGTGTAAAACCTCCTTTCGCGTATGGCAGCGCGGACGCTGCGTTTGTGGTTACATAGTCCTACTACGGTGCGCCCGCATTTCTGCCAAAGATTTTTGAGGATTTTTAGAGGGTTTGGGAAACTTCCCAACAAGCAAAATCCCCGCCAAGCTCGGTTAGAGTGGCAGGGATTTTACGGAAGTGGGTACCCGCTTCCTATGCTTGCTATTCAAGTTCTTTGTCCTTTGAAATGGTTACTTTGTAATTCACATACTTGCCGCCCGTATCAGCTAAAAGTACCGTTCCGTCATAGGTTTTGCCTGTTTTCGGAGAGTACAGCTTTTTGACTTTTACCTTGCCGGATTTTAAGAGTGCTGCGGCAATCGACCGGGTAAAGACGGTTTTACGTTCCTCAAAGAAGCGGTCATTTTTCCACATGGTAAAGCCGCACTCTTTGTTGGAACAGTAGTAGTTTTTCTTTCCCTCATAGACCGGGGACTTGCAGCGGGGACACTTCCCAATCTCTGTTTTTTCTGTCTTGAAAAGCTCTTGTTTCTCACCCAACACGGAAGCGTAGGTTTTTACAAGCCCCTGTGCCATTGCTTCAATTCCCTGCATGAAAGCGGCAGGGTCGGCGTTGCCCTTTGCAATCTGCGTCAGATTGTTTTCCCATGCAGCCGTAAGCTGCGGAGAGGTCAGACTATCCGGCAGGACGCAGACAAGGTTTGTGCCGTCTTTGGTGGGAAATAGCTGCTTGCCCTTGCGCTCCACAAAGCCGCCTTTGACTAACTTTTCAATGACGGCGGCGCGGGTGGCAGGCGTACCAAGCCCCCGGCGTTCTGCGTCCGGGTCGGTGTCCTCATTCCCGGCGCGTTCCATAGCCGACAAAAGACTTGCTTCATTGTGGGGCTTCGGGGGCGTGGTGGCATGCTCTGTCACTTTTGCCGCCGGATTTTCAAAGGTCTGCCCCTCGGAAAAGTCCGGCACATCTAACACAAGCTCGTTTTCGTCGTCGCTGTCCGGCTTCTTTTTGAGGGTCGCCCGGTAAAGCCGTTCAATCTCTTTCCACCCGGCAGCGATTACCGCCTTTCCCTTTGCCGTAAATTCATGGTCGGCGCAGGAGAAAACCGCCGTTACCGCTTCGTAAACGTGCGGCTCTGCGGTTGCCATAAGCAGACGCGCCCCGGCAAGGGTCAGGATATTGCGCTCGCTTTCCGGCAGCGCGGTAAGGTCAGCCTTTGCAAGCTCCATAGTGGGAATGATTGCGTGGTGGTCTGATACCTTTTTACTGTTCAGCACCTTTGCAATCTCCGGCGAAAAATCCGCGCCCTCCATAAAGGAAAGTTTCTCACAAAGCACCTTGATAATGCCCGTCGCTGTTTCTCCCATGTCGTCGGTCAGAAATGCGCTGTCCGTTCTCGGATAGGTCAAGAGCTTCTTTTCATAGAGGGCTTGCGCCAGGTCAAGGGTCTGCTTCGCGGTGTACCCGTAAATACGGTTTGCTTCCCGCTGTAAACTGGTAAGGTCAAAGAGCTTCGGCGGGGCAATGGTTTTCTTTTCTTTCACAAGGGAAGTACAGACAGCCGCCGACGCTTCGCAGGCTGCTTTCAGTTTGCCCGCTTCATCAGCGGCGCAGATCTTCGCGCTTGCCGCTTCTGCGCCGGGGAGAGTAAGGCGCACATGGTAGTAGGTTTCTTTCTGAAAGCCTGTAATCGCAGCGTCCCGGTCTACAAGCATTTTGAGGGTCGGGGTCTGCACACGCCCCACGTTCAAGGTCTTTCCATACAGGCAGGAGAAAAGGCGGGTCGCGTTAATGCCGATAAGCCAGTCAGCCTTTGCCCTGCATAGTGCGGAATGGTAGAGGGCGTCGTATTCCCGCCCGTCCTTCAGATTGTCAAAGCCACTTCGGATTGCTTCGTTTTCCATTGAGGAAATCCAAAGACGGGTAAAGGGCTTCTTGCAGCCCGCTTGATGATAGACAAATCGGAAAATCAACTCGCCCTCGCGTCCTGCGTCGCAGGCGTTCACGACTTCCGAAACGTCGGCGCGGTGCATGAGGTCTTTTAAGATTTTGAATTGTTTTCCCTTGTCGGCAGCTACGGTGTACTGCCATTCCTGCGGCAGAATGGGTAAGCTGTCATAGCTCCATTTCTTGTACTGTTCCCCATAGGCGGCAGCTTCGGAAAGCTGTACCAAATGCCCGATACACCAAGAAATGAGGTAGCCGTTTCCCTCGATATATCCGTCTTTTCTGCCCGTAACGCCAAGGGCGGCGGCAACCGCCGCCCCGACGCTGGGCTTCTCACAAATCACAAGTTTCATGCTTCCTCGTCCTCCTGTTCGGTATCTGCGCTGTCAGCTTCTTCCTCCGGCTCGTCCTCGTCGTATTCGTCAAAATCAAATTCGTCAAGGTCGGTGCCGCCTTTTACGCTCTGCTTCGGTTTCATAAACTTAACGTAGTAGAGGGCTGCGCCGCCGCCAAGAAGTCCCACAACAAGGAAAATGAGAAGCCCGCCCATGCTGTTTTTGGGTTTCTCCGGCTCTGCGGGTGCTTCCGGCTCGGCTTCCTTGCCTGTGCAGTTATTCATGGCTGCGGAGCAGACGGGGCAGGCGGTGTTTACTTCGCCCGCCTTGCATTTCTCGGTACAGTTGCAGACAGCCGGGGGCTGCTCGGTCTGTTCCTCCCCGATAATCGCCATAAGGTCGCTTTCGTCTACTTGATTTAGGAAGTGGACGGAATTTTCGCCCTCGGCTGCCCGGTCAACGATAATGTAAAAATAGTTGCCGCCTTTGCTTTTCACGACGATAAACTGCTTATCCTCGGCAGCGTCCCCGTCGATGTCGTCCACAAGGGTCATGTTGCCCTCCGGGGTAAGGGGCTGCGGTTCGGTTTCCACGATTACGCCGCTGTCGTCGGTTTCCTCTGTCGGGGTCTGCGCGTAGGCAGTAACGGAAAAGCCGCCCACAAGGACAAGGGCGGCGCAAAGTGCGGTAATGCTTGCAAGGATTTTATTCTTCATCTGCATTGTCCTCCTGTTCGTCATAGTCTGTGGGCATAGGGGCAATGCCCGGAATACCGTTGCCGGAAAGCATAGCGGTAAGCTCCTGCGGGGTCAGACGCATAGCGCGTACAAGCTGCACGATTTCAAGGTTTTCCGCTTCGGTTTTCTGTGCTTCCAGTCCGCGCAGCTTGTTCTGATACTCCGTGATTTTCTCACGGGTCTTTTGGATTTCCTTTTCAATTCTTTCGATTTTACTCATTGCCATAAATTTTTTCTCCTTTCGATTTTCAAAAATGTGTCAGTTCCAGTTCATCAGCCCGTACCCTTTGATACAGGCATAGTCAAGGGGATAGCTCTTAATCTTGCAGGCGTCGCCGGAATTGCCCTCCACGGTATAAACGCGGTTTGCGTCCCTGCCGATAACAAGCCCTACATGGTCTGCGCTTCCGTCTAAATCCCAGTCAAAAAAGATAGCGTCACCGGGGGCAATGTTCTCATAGCCCCGCGCGCCCCATTGCCCGTGAGAGGTAAACCACGGAATACCCTGCGACTGGCAGGCGGCAAAGCGCGGCTCGGAAAGTCCCATTTGCCCGTAGCACCAGGACACGAAACAGGCGCACCATTCCACGCGGGAGTTGAAGCCGTACCAGCTCCAATACGGATAGCCGCCCACATTTCCGACTTGCTGCTTTGCAAGGTCAACGATAGCGGTATTACCGGGGCGCGTTCCGTTTACAAAGTCCACGCCGCTTAAATCCTCGGACGCGGAAGTGTCGGGAGAGCCGCCGCCAAAGATAAGGGGCTTGTTCCCGCTTGTCTGCAAGTACACCCGGTACATTTCCAGTTGTTCCGGGGGCAGATTATTTTCCGCAATGGTGGATAGCGGGGTGTTCGTCATCTTGACGTTTAAGATGTAATACTCATAAGGCACTTGTACCGTATAGGTGTCCGTATGCTCGTTGCCGTCCTCGTCTGTCCATGTGTCGGTGCGTTCTTCCTCCCGGTAGCGTATTTCCACTTCCTCGGTCAGCGTCAGCTTGTATTGCTGATTGAAAATCCGTTGTAATTCGCTCTGTACCTCGGCGCGGGTGTAGCTTTGGTATTTTGCGGTCAGATAGGACGCTAATTCGTGGGGGTTATGCCCGATATTTGCAAGGTCATAGCGGTACTCGTCATAGCCGGGGTGGGTGCTTTCGATAGCGTCAATCTCGTTTTGCAGCCCGCTTTCCAGTCCGGCATAGGCATTTTCCACTTCCACAAGGTCGCTGTCCTCGGAGGTATAAGACGTTCCAAGCACGCCGTTTAACGTGCCGGAAAACATTGCACCACAAGAGGACAGCCCGGACAGAAGCATAATGAAAAGTAGCAGCGCCCCGACAGCGATTGCCACGCCCGCCGGGTGTCTTGCCACAAACGCCGCTGTCTGCTTCGTTTTCTCGGCGGCTTTGGCTGCCGCTTTGCGGGTGCGTTCCGCTGCGCCCTTGATACCCTTTGCAGTATTGCGGGCTTCCTTTGCATACTGCTTTTTAATCTGCTGTTTCTGCCAAAAACGGGAAATAGGGTTAGAGGTAAGCTGTGGGTTATCATGCAGGGTCTTATGATACTGAAAATCCACGTTTGCCTTGAAAGCAGCTTTTTCAGCCTTTGCCGCTTCCCGGTAGGGTTTCAGCTTATGGTTGCGGTAGCCCTGCTTGATTTTCCGCGCCCCGTACTTCAATCCCCGTTCTGCGGCTTCCTCGCTCTTGTGTGCGCCCTCCACGCCGGAATTATCCTTTTCGACAGAATGGATTTTGTTATGTACCAAAATCCCGGCTTCCTGTGTGGGGCGGGATAGCGGGTTGTGCTTCTCCTTAAATCCGGGCGGCTTGTCCTTTTCCTCAAAGTGCAGGCGGGTCTTGCCTTTCCCGGTGGTTTCGTCAAAGGTGCGCTCTTTTACCAGTTTCTTTTCTTTGGGGATAGCTGCCTTTGCCTTATCCAAGCGGTCGGCGGCTTTGTCGGATTTCTTGATATACTTTTCAAGCTCCGGGGCAGCGCGTTCCTCGTCGGTAAATTGCAGCCGGGAAGATTTCGTCCCGGCGGTAGCTTCCGCCTGTGCCTTTCGTACCGCTTTTTTAGACGCTTTGCGGGTATGGGCGGCTTCGATATGCTCCATGACGCGCTCCGTTTTGCCTGTGTCCGCTTTGGGGGCAGCTCCCGGCACATGGGGCAAGGGAGAAGTCGGGGAAGCTGCACCTTGTAGCTGTGCTGCCTGTTGCTCCGGGGATTTCTGAAAATCCGCGTCCTGCGTCCGCTTGCTGATACGTTCCGTGTCTCCCGTGGTCTGATTTTCTGCGATAGCCCCGTCGCGGGTCATTTTCTGCGTGATTTTATCACGAGGTTTGTATTGCTTTATGGTTCTGCACCTCCAATCCGCGCCCCTGCAAGGGCGCAATACTCGGCGTTCAGTTCAATGCCGATATAGCGGCGGTCAAGGCTTTTCGCTGCAAGCCCGGTGGTGCCGCTTCCAAAGAAAGGGTCAAGGACAACGCCGCCTGCCGGACAGCCCGCCAGTATGCACGTTTCCGCGAGCTTCGGGGGATAGGCGGCAAAATGCCCGCCCTTATACGGTACGGTATTGATAAGCCAAACGTCCCGCTTGTTCCTTGTGGTCGGCATAAGAGCGTCGTCATAATAGCCGCCGCTGCGGGTTTTATTGATACCCTGTACCTTGCCCTGTCCGGGTATTTCCTCGGCATATTTGTGTCCTGCGCCGCGCCCCTGCCGGTACCGCGCAGCCGTTCCCGGCGCAATCGGCTCTGCAATGGCGGCAGCGTCATAGTAATATTTCTTTGATTTCGTCAGTAAAAAGATATGCTCATAGCAGCGGCTCGGTCGGTCGCGGCAGCTCTCCGGCATAGGATTTTCTTTCAGCCAGATAATATCGCTGCGTAAATACCACCCGTCAGAGCGCAGGGCAAAAGCAAGCTGCCACGGAATACCGATTAAATCCTTTTGCTTGCAGCCCGCTTTCATGCCTGTGCCGCAGTAAGTGTCTGCGATATTCAGCCAAAACGTCCCGTCGTCTTTGAGTACCCGGCGCAGCTCCCGGAATACTTCTACAAGCCTGTCAATGTACTGCTCCGGCGTGTCCTCCCGTCCAATCTGTGCGTCAAGCCCGTAGTCCCTAAGTCCATAGTAGGGCGGGCTTGTGACGCAGCAGTTCACGCTTTCACTCGGCAGCTCCCGCAGGGCATAGAGGGCGTCGCGGTTGATGATTACGTCCGTTTTCATGGCTTGCTCACTTCCTCCGGCTTTGTCGTAAGCAGACGGTAAAGCTCGGTGTCGGTTGGGAAGCGGTCAATGAACGGCAGCACCACATTCCCGTAAAAGATAAGCCCCTCGCCTGCTTCGGTGTGGGTTACATACTTCATCTGCTGCGGGGAGATGTTAAGCTGCTTTGCAAGGATAGCCCGGTCGCCTGCGGCTTGATTGAGCATGAGGACAAAATCGGAGTTTTCAAAGATATTCTCGACTTCGCGGCTGCTTAAAAGGTCTTTGACGTTCTGTGTGATTGCCGTCGGTATGCCGCCCCATTTACGAAAACGCTTCCAAATCTCCACGGAATAGGCTGCGGTCTGTTCCTCTTTCAAAAGCAAATGAAATTCGTCCATATAGTAACGGGTTGCCTTTTTCTCGGCGCGGTTTACGGTAACGCGGTTCCACACCTGGTCTTGCACAATGAGCATACCTAATTTCTTGAGCTGCTTTCCAAGCTGCTTAATATCAAAGCAGACAAGGCGGTTAGAAAGCTCTACATTCGTTCTGTGGTTAAAGACGTTCAGACTTCCCGAAACATAAAGCTCCAATGCCGCCGCAATGCGGGCAGCTTCCGGCTCCGGCTGTTTCAGCAGTTCGTTGTAGAGGTCGCCCAAGATAGGCATTTTTGCCGGGTCGGGGTCAGCAAGGAAAGGTCGGTACACATTCCTAACGGCGCGGTCAATGACGGTCTTTTCCACGGGCTGCAAGCCCTCTTTGCCGCCGATAACAAGCTCACAGAGGGAAAGGATAAAGTCGGATTTCAAGGCAAGCGGGTTGTCGTCCTCGGAGTAGTTTAAGTTAATATCCATAGGGTTCACATACTGGGGCTTACCGTCCATGCCTTTTCCGGCAGGCGACAGGCGTATCACTTGCCCGCCCAATCGCTGCACAAGGGAAAAATATTCTGCTTCCGGGTCGCAGATAATAATATCGTCGTCAGTAATGAGAAAGGCGTTTGTCATTTCCCGCTTTGCCGCAAAGGATTTACCGCTTCCCGGCGTTCCGAGGATAAGCCCGTTGGGATTTTTCAGTTGCTTGCGGTCGCAGAGTATCATGTTATTTGACAGCGCATTTAAGCCGTAGTAAAGGGCTGCGCCCCGCTGAAAAAGCTCCTGTGTGATGAACGGGATAAAAATAGCGGTGCTTGATGTGGTAAGCCCTCTTTGAATGGGGATAAGGTTCTCTCCAAGAGGGATAGAGGACATAAAGCCCGCTTCCTGCAAATAGTCAAGGCGGGTCAGAGCGCAGTTATTTTTCTGTGCAAAGCCCGCCGTAGCAAAGATGTCATTATCCAGTTTCCGTTTTGTGTCTGCCATGTTTACCACAAGGAACGTCAGCAGAAACATTCGCTCGTTGCGGCTCTG
>NZ_QUGO01000018.1:0-2915 GCF_003479105.1 Blautia sp. AF19-13LB | reverse complement strand
GCCATGTTTACCACAAGGAACGTCAGCAGAAACATTCGCTCGTTGCGGCTCTGTAAATCCTGCAACAGATTTTTTGCTTCGCTGCCGAAAGTAGCAAGGTCGGACGGAAATAGCGATAGGTAAGCCTTTGAAGTTATCTCCAGCTTTTCCCCCGCTTCACACCGGACATGCGACTTTCACCGCATCCGGCGTTCCATCAATCAAACAGATTTCTTAGTCTCCTTAGTCATACCATTATGAGAATTATTCGTAAGATTTGGCTTCTCCAAATCAATGGGTTTCCTTTTTGCCAATGTTCGCAGTTTGTTCAGCTTTGTGAGCTGTGAAGTATCCAATTTAAGAGCGGTGAGATAAGAACGAATAGTGTCCTCATCAACTGCGTGTATCAGTTCATGTACTGGTGCAAGCACCAATACCAGATTTTCATACTTATCTCTGCCTCCAATTCCTTTTGGCTTCTTGTGATGGCAGTGAATTTCTGATATACACTGAAATTTCTTTCCCGTTACCGCACATTTTCCCCATTGAGCGGAGAACAGTGAGATACGGTTATCCGCATACTCTGTACTGCGGCTGTATGTAGGCGCTCTCATTAGCTGTAGCAGTAAGAAAGTGTTTATCCGCAAATCGTCATGGATTTCACTTCTTCCTGCCGCTGTGTAAGCGCACACTTTTCGCCGCTGACTCATTGGATTTTTACATTGAACATAGCTTATTGGATAAATCGGTTCTTTGGATTGTGCTATATATCTTAGTTGCTCCGATTTCCCATATCTTTGGATTTCCATTTTTGTCAGGTCACGGCCTTCCTTTTTCAGCCGGTGTGTCTTTCCAGATTTCAGCCTGTTTTTGAGAACTGTATTAACAGCTCTGCCAATATCACCGCAGTCTATGCTGATGTCAGTGGCTAACTGGTAGTAATTCTGGATTCCCATAACCATGGAGTTGAACAGCCGTACTTCCCCGGCTTCTCCACGTCCTTTTCTGGGAAATTTGATATTTCCGACTTGTTTAGTCAGGCTGGCTTTAACCTTTTTGTATGCTTTATCGCACATGTGCGATTGAACGACGTACTTTTTCCCCTTTTTGCGTAGTCGGATTTTGAATCCGAGAAATTCAGAATAGCTCCGTCTGACGTCAACAACTCTCGTTTTCTCCGGTGAAACATCAAGGCGCAGGCGTTCTTTCAGCCATTGCGTGACCGCAATCAGCGTCCGGTCTGCCTGTTCCCTTGTTCTACAGAGAATCCGAAAATCGTCTGCATATCTCACGATATACATTTCTTTCAGCCGTGTATTCCGCATTGCCCGGTACGCATGGCTTTGTATCGGACAGCCTGCCGCATTTTCTCTGTAAGCGTAGTTTTCCGTTACCGGGTTGCACTGCCATTGGCTTTCTATCCAATGGTCAAGTTCATTCAGCACCACATTTGCCAATAGTGGGGAAATAATTCCGCCTTGCGGCGTTCCCTTTGTTGGGTGTTCTGTGTTGCCGTCCGGCATGAGGATTGGAGCTTTGAGAATCCTACGGATTACATAGAGCAGTTCTTTATCCCGGATATTCAGTGACCATAACTGTTTTATCAGTTTTGAATGGTCTACATTGTCAAAGAAACCTTTTATGTCAAACTCTACTACATAGTGAAGTCCTGACTTTTGCATAAGTCTGTAGGTTGCCGCTATCGCATTTTCAACCGACCGATTTGGACGGAATCCATAGCTATTGTTGCTGAACCTGGCTTCGCAGATAGGTTCCATGACCTGCTTGATACATTGCTGTACCAATCTATCCCAGATACAAGGGATTCCCAGTGGCCTGGTATTCCCGTTTGGTTTTGGGATGTCTTTGCGTCTTACGCTTCTTGGGGTGTAGCCGTTTTTAGCTCCCTTGACGATTTTGCGTACCCTTGCTGTGACTTCATCAGCGGTAAGTTTACCAATATCAGAAATCTTCAGCTTGTCTGTTCCCGGCGTAATACTCCCGGTATTGGATTTGATGTTCCGATAGGCCAACAGGATATTTTCTCTTGAAAGTATCACATCCATCAGGTTCTCGAAAATTTCTCCTGCCTGACTTCTGGCATACAGTTCATCAAAGGTACTTTGCATATCGTAGTATTCAGCATGGCGGAGATACTCCACGCATTTGGTTTTTGGTTTCTTCTCATTTGGCATCAGGCATCACTCTCCTTTACGGCGAGTGACTTCTTTTTGTCATACTCGCAATCCTAATTGCGACTAAGTGCTAAGTTGCCTGTTTGACTGACTTGAGGCCATTCTTCCGTTTTCCTCTTTTTCGCAGAAAACATCATCAGTTCGACCTCTGCTTTTCAGCAGTAGTACAGCAGCTTATATGATTCGTCTGCTTACTTCCTAATGGTAGAAGCCTACTGCCTTTCCTCGTTCCAACAATCCTATCTTTACATATACCTTTAGGTCTCCGCTTTAAGCCTGTCAGCTTGAACACGCCTGTAACGTGCTATGGTGTTTCATAACATCAATTTTTACTCCACCACACTGATTAGCGATGAACGCTACCAGCACATTTCTATGCCGTCATGGTATAGACCCTTACATTCGCGGTTTTCGTCAGTCATATTTCAAACATTCTGACCTTGGGTATTTTGTAGACCTCCGGCCTATAGGTAGCACCGTCCACCTCTGGACAGCTTTCGTGGGGCTGGTAATTATCCAGCAATCCATACGGCTACTCTCAGCCGACTTCACCGAGCTTCTGACAGGTCAGTTTTCACTTACACCCGCCAGTCGGAGTATTAAGGGGGCGTTTCAGGGCGTTACCCCATCATTCCACCTCTTGGATTGTTAGTTCTCCTAACATCTGAAATTTTCGTTCTTTTGTTAGTGCCTGATTTTGTCCTTCAACCACGAAGGCTTTGTTCAGGAACGAGTCGCACT
>NZ_QUGO01000017.1:64346-73851 GCF_003479105.1 Blautia sp. AF19-13LB | reverse complement strand
TATTGTATCATAGAAGAACCTTCCAAACATTATTTTACAGAAAAAGTTTCATACTCTCGTCTATGATATTTATAAATTTTTTCTCATCCTTGATTTTTTAAGAGCAGGCGGAAATTCGCCTGCTCTTTTACACGCAATTTTATTCTTACCGTCATAGAAATTCTTACTTGCAAGTTTTCTCAGAGCTTGTTGGGGTACGCTCTAAGTTCTTTTCAAATTTCATGCAACTCTATCGTAGTTTACAATTTTTCTTTCCGCTTTCTCATCTCTTTTAGTTTCTGGTTCATGCTTTCCGCCACCATATGGTCATTTACATATACGATCAGATTCACCGTAACATAAACTCCAATAATCAAAACCTCCATCAGCACGACCATTTTAGCTTTGCTGAAGTAAAACCATCCGAATGCTCTGCCAAGTCCCAGGACAGCACAATTAGCATAGATAAAATAGATGATCTGCCGTGCAATCATGCCCTGTTTGGATACTTCTTTTCCTTCCTCATCCGGGTACATCAGAATCGGGATGGAGCATACAGCGGAAACCAGAAGAATCTGCCAGAGAATCATGACACTGATCTGGGCATCCAGACCGCACATCACAGTAATATAGATCGCGGATGCAAGCAGAACGCACACGGTAATTTTCGAAAAAATATTTGCAAGAATTTTTATTTTATTCATCATTGTTTTCGCCTCCCTACAATCCCAGTCGTTCTTTCAGAACCGGCACATACTGCCGGGAAATAATCACTTTTTCCTCATTTTCGAGTAACGCTTCAAATCTGCCGCCAAAAGCAGGCGACAAATGCCGGATTTTGTCCAGATTTAGAATCATGGATTTGGAGGCCCGCATAAATGGAAAAGACACCAGCTGTTCTTCTAACTGATACAGTTTTTCTTTAACTTCATAAACATTCTTTTGTCCATAGGCAAAGACCTTATTGTCCGTTGCCTCAAAATAGAAAATATCCGGAAGTGCCAGAAGAGTAATTCCTTTTGCATCGTATCCCGTAATTTTTCGATCCCCGTTTTTCAGTTTGCAGATCAGATGGTTGATGTCCTCCGTCAGCACACGGCATTTGATGATGATTTCTTCCTCTTCGTCCGGAGATGGATTGATGATCGTTATCTTCACATTGGTTCCCTCTTTTCTTTTCCCTATCCTCTTTTATATCGGATTTTCTTGGAGATGTCTATCCCTTGTATGGTATGCTGTATAAAAATTTTCGAATCAGTTTCAACTTTTTTGCTGTATACGGCTGATAGCGGATCGGAAAATCCATCCATGTCTTTTTATCCACGATGCTGCGCTTATGTGTGAATTCCGCAAATCCGGCCTCACCGTGATAGCCGCCCATACCGCTTTCTCCTACACCGCCAAACGGCATCTCACTGGTAGCAAGATGAATCAGTGTGTCGTTGATGCAGCCACCGCCAAACCGGCACCTCTCCAGAACCGTTTTCTTCACCTTTTTGTTTTCCGTAAAGCAGTACAGGGCAAGCGGTTTGGGGCGTTGATTGATCCAGGAGAGTGCATCCTCAAGTTTTTCATACGTCAATACTGGCAGGATGGGACCAAAAATCTCCTCCTGCATGACCGCATCTTCCCATTCTACGTGATCCAACACAATAGGTTCGATCCGCAGTTGATAAACTTTCCAAAGACAATGCGTCTTGCCGCAAGCCGGATCTTACTGCTTTTTTCTACAATGCATGGGCTTTTTCCGCCAAGTTCCAGTGTCACGGGCGTCAGATGTCTTGCAGCACTTTCCATGACCTGCTTTCCGACCGCTACACTTCCTGTGAAAAAAATCTTATCAAATTTTTCCTGTAAAAGTGCCTGATTTTCCTCCCGTCCGCCTAAAACAACGGCAACATATTCTGGTGGAAAACATTCTTCTAACAGATCTTTCAGGACATTTGCACTGGCCGGTGCATAAGCACTTGGCTTTACCACCGCAGTATTTCCTGCCGCAATGGCATCTACCAGCGGTTCTAACGTCAGCAGAACAGGGTAATTCCACGGGCTCATAATCAGCACATTGCCATAAGGAGAAGGGCTTTGATAACTTTTCGCAGCGAACTGCGCCAGCGGTGTTCTGACATGTTTTTGTCTGCAAAGCGCCCTAAGTGCTGCTTCATCCAGCGGATTTCCCCCTGCACCAGTCCAATCTCACACATCATCTCCGTCTTGCTCTTTCCAAGATCCGTATGCAGCGCTTTGCAGAGGATCTGCTCCTGTTTTTGCAAGGCCATTTCCAATCTGCTCAAAGCCTCCATCCGCACATACAAACGCCCATTTAATGCGGTACGAACCGAAACAATACGATCCGCATTTACAATCGTTGTCTTTGATGCACGCTACATACATTTTCTTGTTATTTTCTCTTCCAGCTGATACAGTCTGCTTTTAATTTCATAAAACTTATTTGACGTATAAGCAAACACCTTGTTTTGCACTGCCTCGAAATATAAAATATCTTCTGTTCTTATGGAAACACATTATTTCTTTTCTGTGTATCCCCGGATAGATTCCCCTTTGCTTCTTACATACTCTTTTATTTCTGCAAATTCTTTCGTAAAATTTACATATTCGAGTATAACGCCCCTTTTTCCGGGTCATCGATCTCTCTTTCTGTAATATTCATAACTGTCTCTTTTCTCATTTTTTATTCATTCTATAGTCGAAGGATATATTTACTTCCCATCTTTCTCCGGAAGAGCTGTCATGCACAAAAAAATAATTCCAAATACCACAACACATCCAACCATAAGCATCACCATCTGATTTACACTTACTACAGACCCCTGGAACTTCGGGTTACAATCCAGTGTATCACGAATCGCAGTAATCATTTCTTCTGGCAGCTGATTGTTCTCCATCTCTTCGAAGATTCCACGGAGCATATGATTTTTCAACAGAGAAGTTCCGTAGGTACTTGGCAGATACGACAGTACTTTCTGCAGGCCGCTGCCGAAATTTGAAATCGGCATGTAAGCTCCGCATAAAAATCCATACCCGGCACTTACGATCGTTCCCACTGCGGATAACTGACCCTGGGTTGTCAGTGGAAAACTGACGATGCTTGACAACGTGCTTCCAAAGAGTACCAGTAAAATTTCATCGAGAAGAACCCAGAATACATCTACAGCGCTCATATACCAGCCCATTTTGTACATATAGCCAAGGCATAATACAAGCGCAAGCCCATTCACCAGCAGGGAATTGACTACAGTAGATAAAAAATACCCAAGATAAAGCTGTGCTTTGCTGATTGGCGATACATTAAAATCTTTCCTTGTTCCGTTTGCCCGGTCCTGTACCATCGTAAGATTCACGCAGAATGTCACAGTCACACAGCTGACTGCCAGAAGAGCCGCGGCAAGCTGTGCGGCCACCGTTCCATCGATCAGTTTGTCTGAGATTGTAATCATGTCCGGGATCGCGGACACAAAGGAATCTCTGTATACGTTTGCCAGAAATGTAGCATACAGCAAAATCAGAATTCCCGGAGTAATTAAAGCCGAAAAAAACATTCCTCTGTCTTTAAAAAACAATTTTCTGTTTCGACTTATAAGTGCAAATACTGCCTTCATCTGTGCTCACCTCCCAATGTTTTTCCGGTTACAGCAAGAAATACATCATCCATTCTGCCCTTTACCACTTCATAATCACGGAATATTTCCTGATGTTCCACGATCAGCCGGGTAGCCTCTGCGGTATTTTTTACTTTTAACTGATAGCCATCCCGGATCTTTTTATACTCTCTGCCCAGTGTTTTGATTTCTTCTTCTGTCACACCATAAACAGACATAGTGTCCTGCACATACTCATTTTTCAGCTCAAAAGGAGTTCCTTCTGCCACGATGCTTCCTTTATCCAGAATCACCACATAACCGGCATTTGCAGCTTCTTCCATGTAGTGCGTAGTCAGAAAAACTGTCAGCTTTTCTTCCACTCGAAGTTTTTCAATGATATCCCAGATCAAAAGCCGCGTCTGTGGGTCAAGTCCTGTCGTTGGTTCATCTAAAATCAGAAGTTCGGGCCGATGCAGCAAGGCTCTTGCAATATCAATTCTTCTTCTCTGTCCGCCGGACAGTTTTCCGACCGGCCGGTTCAGATAATCTCCGAAATCAAAAATCTCCACCAGTTCCCGCAATCTTTTTTCAAACGCTTTTCCTGTTATTCCATAAAGCGCTGCTCTGTTTTTCAGATTTTCCCTGACGGTAAGTGGCTTGTCCAGCACACTGTCCTGAAATACCACGCCAAGCATTGTTCCAACTTTCCTTCCGATCTTATCCAGATCTGTGCCCTGGATCTGAACCGTTCCGCTGTCTTTGTGAAGCTGCCCGCAGATGATCGAAATCGTTGTGCTCTTCCCTGCCCCGTTTACACCAAGGAATGCAAAGAGCTCTCCTTTTTTCACCTGAAAACTCAGATCATTGACTGCTTTTACATCACCAAAGCTTTTCTTTAAATGAGTGATTTTAATCATATCTGTTTCCATTACGCCTGCCCTCTCCTTTGATTTCTTTGCTGTTCCACATAAAAAATATCAGACAATTTCAATTGATACAAAACGTGATTTTTATATCCACATACCGATGTTTGTCCAAATACAGCTTCCCGAACATTCTGCACCCAGGATGCTTCCCTGTTGTGGCAATATACCATAACATGTTCTTCCTGCTTTGGATCAATCTGTTCCACCTCACATTTCATCCATCTCACCCCCAGTTATTCCTATTTCTTTTATATATGATTTTACAGCATTCGTCCAGTCTGCATGATGTGAAATGCAGAAATTCGCGGGTAAGATGCCAATTTCTGTTGTCTGCTCGTCTGGCGCATAGGAATTCATAAAAATAAGTGGAAAGCCATGTCAATGGACATGCAACTTTCCACTTATTCATTTTCATAAATTTTTTAATCACTTGAAACTCCACGTCATGAATTCCCGCTTATCTTAATACTTCATCTTTGATCTGTTGTCCTTCCATCTTTTCAACATTCCTCTTCTCAAAATGAGTTATGAATACGAAATCCTAAAATAGTCTAAATATTCCTTATACCGATCCTGCGCTGTCAGACAGGTATCCATCAGATAACCTTTTTCATTGTTCCATTCTTTCAGACCACGATAATAAAACATCTTCAGATCCTCTTCGATCATGAACGGAACGATATTGTACTTCAGGCATTCCTTGAACATAAGCAATCGGCCTACACATAATTTCTTCTCATCTTCAACAACTAATACTCTCAATTTATTTTTCTCCATTTTCTTAACAGGAATTTTACACCCTCTATTGTACAATGCAAACATCGAAAGGTCAATAAACGGACTTTGAACATTGAAAGGAGTATTTTAATGAAATCTGAAAAAGCAACACAGATTCTTTTACTTGCAGCCGGTCTGGTGTTTTTCCTTGTCGGGATCTTCCGCGGAGAAGCAGCGGTTGTTCTTAGCAAGGCAATAAAATTATGTATGGAGTGTGTAGGAATTGGATAAGAAAATGAAATCAAACAAAAACTTTCTGGCCCGCTTCCGCGGATGGATTCAGGCAGCTGCTACACTGCTGACCAACATTCACATCCCGAATCTGTTTAAAGGGAAAATTTATCAGGGAAATGTAAAAACGATGTGCGTCCCGGGACTAAACTGTTACTCTTGTCCTGCCGCCACAGGTGCCTGTCCGATTGGAGCTTTTCAAGCCGTGGTCGGTTCTTCAAAATTCAAATTTACCTACTACATCACCGGATTTTTCATCCTGTTAGGTGTTCTGTTAGGGCGGTTTATCTGTGGATTTCTCTGTCCGTTTGGATGGTTCCAGGATCTGCTGCATAAGATTCCGGGCAAGAAACTTTCCACCGCAAAACTGAAGCCTCTGCGGTATCTGAAATATGTGATTCTGGTCGTCTTTGTTATACTACTTCCGGCATTTGTAACCAATTCACTTGGTATGGGAGATCCTTTCTTCTGCAAATACATTTGCCCACAGGGCGTACTTGAAGGCGCAATTCCACTGTCACTTGCCAACTCAGGAATCCGTGCCGCACTCGGACATTTATTTACATTTAAGTTCACAGTCCTTGCGCTTTTCATCATCCTGAGCATCTTGTTTTACCGTCCATTTTGTAAATGGATCTGCCCGCTGGGTGCTGTTTACTCACTGTTTAACAAGGTATCTTTTCTTAAGATTCAGGTTGATCATGAGAAATGTGTTGGCTGCCAGAAATGTAGTCGTGTCTGTAAGATGGATGTCAATGTAGTAGACACACCAAACCATCCGGAGTGTATCCGATGCGGAGAATGTATGAAAGCCTGCCCGACTGATGCAATCTGCTATCATTACGGATTTTCAACTAAGAAACAGGCTGAAAATAAAAACTAATAAAACGTAATTTAAAGGAGATTTAAAATCATGAAAAACAAAACACTTAGAACAAACTCAATGAAATTAAAAAAGGTAATTGCTGCATCCCTTGCCATTTCTGTACTTTTTGCGTTTACAGGCTGCGGAAATTCCTCCTCAACAGACAATACAAACACAAAACAGGAATCTTCTTCCACAACAGAAACGGGCAGCGCAGACGAGCTGAACAAAAAACGGGATGACCTTTACCAGCAGGAAAACCAGCTTTTTGCTGATCACAAAGATGCATGGGACAAAGCCTTTGGTCTTATGAACAAGAACGCTGCCGGTGATGCCATGAGCGAAAACTATGCTGATACCCTCGCAAGCACAGTGGAATCTAACAAAGACTCTTTCTCTAAAGAAGAATATGAAACTCTGTGCAAAGACATCGAGACAATCCGCGGAATTGAAGAAGAAATTGCCAAGCTTGAGAAAGAGATTGCTGCATCCGATTCCTCTGACAGCTCTTCCTCTAAATCAGACGAATCCACAGCTGTATTCAAAGGTTTCAAAGGAAAAGATCTGGATGGAAACGATGTAGATGACAGTCTTTTCGCTAAAAATAAAGTTACAGTTGTAAATTTCTGGTTCAGTGGATGCAAGCCATGTGTCGGAGAGCTCTCTAAGCTGAATGAATTAAATGAGAAACTCAAAGAAATGGGTGGCGAAGTTGTTGGTATCAACATGGATACTTTAGACAACAATGAAGCCGGAATCAAAGAGGCAAAAGAAATCCTGAAAGCTCAGGGCGCTTCCTACAAGAACCTGACTTTCGATTCTAATTCAACAGTTGGAAACTATGCTGGAAAAGGAAACATCATGGCATTTCCTACAACCGTTCTTGTAGATAAAGACGGAAATATCGTTGGGGAACCTTTCATGGGTGGCATTGACGATCAGTCAAACTACGATCAGCTGATGAAGCAGATTCAGTCCGTACTGGACCAGAAATAATTTACATAAATATCCTAGTTAGGGGGCAGTTACTGTTTGCAGTAACTGCCCCCTAACATCATTAATAATGAAGGCATCCCAGGACAGCTTCATAGTTTCCTCCAATAGCTTCATAGCACTCTCGCATTGTCATATTTTGGTCCTCCTGTCAATTGTATTCCACTAATTCATGAACCTCTGCTAATCAATGATATACATACCTTATAATCGTTTTTATAACTTCATCAATCACAATCGGCTTTGACAAATGTGCGTTCATTCCTGCATCCAGTGATGCCTGAACATCTTCTGCAAATGAATTAGCTGTCATTGCTATAATAGGAATGTTTTTTCCATCCGGTCTGTCATTCATTGCCCTGATTGCTTTTACCGCTTCATAACCATTCATTTCAGGCATCATGATATCCATCAGGATTACATCAAATGCGCCTTCCGGATGATTTCTGAAAATCTCAACAGCATTCTTTCCATCCACAGCTCTTTCTACATTCATCCCGAACTCTTCCAACTGCACGGCAGCAATCTCTGCATTCAGTTCATTATCCTCTGCAAGAAGGACATTCACACCTGTAAGATTCACCTTTTCAGAAATACCTGTGTCTGACTTATTACATTCCTTATCTGTAATTTCCAAAGGAATATCCACGGCAAATGTGGTTCCCTCATGCTTTTTACTCTGCACGGAAATGGTTCCCCCCATCATATCTACATACTTCTTTACGATAGCCATCCCCAGTCCAACTCCATGGTACTGCGTTCTCACACCGGAATCTTCCTGTGCAAATTCCTCAAAAACTTCTTTTGTAAATTCCTCACTCATGCCAATACCAGTATCCGAAATGCGGTAACGCATATTTATATATCCATCCCCGCCCTTTTCCTGACACCGGGCTTCAAATGTAATCGTCCCTCCATCCGGAGTGAATTTCACGGCATTGCTCAGAATATTGACCAGCACATCACGCAGGCGTGCAGGATCCGCAAGTACATTTGGAATCTTTGCATCTTCACGCTGAATCTTAAAGTTGATATCCCTGTTCGTAAGAAAGCCTTTTATAATATCCAATGCAGAATCTGTAATGTTTTTCACATCCGCCGGTACCGGATTGTATTTCACTTTTCCACTTTCGATGCGGGTCAGATCTAATACATCATTGATCAGCGACAGTAAATGCTCTGAGCTTTCGTCAATCTTTTCCAGACAATTTTTCACTTCGTCTGACGGATTGTTTTTCATTGCAATACCGGTAAATCCTATGATTGCATTCATCGGTGTCCTCATATCATGGGACATATGTGACAGAAATGCTGTTTTTGCCTTGTTTGCAGCCTGTGCATGCTCTGCCAGTTCCGCCATTTCCTCAGCTTTCTCCTGGGCCGCCTTCTGAGCTTTTTTTCTTGCACTGAGACGCACCATTGTCCCAGCCATAGCAGTCAGCAGCCATCCAAAAATAAGAAGAACCCAAACAGTAACAACAGGATGCAGACGTATCCAGTCAACAAGTGTAAGCTCTGTTGCTTTGTATGTGGTATACTGTGCTGCAAGATCTTCAACAAGATTTTGGGGCATGGCATACATTGCTTTCGTCAGAATACCAGCCAGCGCATGGTTCTCAGTTGATGAAATTACCATGCGGTAGGTGAATGTAGGCTGTTCCAGCAGAGTATATGTCATGGTGCCCGTAGTGTCACTGTTCACAAACGCCTGTGCCATGTAATAGTAGACGAAGGCAGCATCTGCTTTACCCTCACGGACAGCTTCCATCATTTCCTGTCGGGTACTGCACATCAGTTTTTCTGCACCGGGTGCCATTGCATCTTCAATTGACTTTGATGCTGTCTGGTCAACAGTAGTAACAACATTAATTTTTCCATCAAAGTCACGCCGTGTCACCCTTGCCAGCTGCATCGTAATGAAAGGTGCAGTAATCCCCCATTTTTTCGTCTCAGCATAGTTATCTGTTTCCAGGCGCGCATCGATGCTCATATCTGTGGTTTCCTTATTTTTCTGATAAGCAATATACTCATCTCTGGTGGCAGGTGTAAGAAACTCATAGGAAATCCCGGCATAGTCTGCAATTTTCCGGAAGTAATCCGGGATAATACCCTTCATCTCACCATTTTCATTA
>NZ_QUGO01000017.1:0-64336 GCF_003479105.1 Blautia sp. AF19-13LB | reverse complement strand
CGGGATAATACCCTTCATCTCACCATTTTCATTATAAGAATATGGATAACGGGTCGGATCACACAGAACATGAAGCGGGTTGTCCTTGGAATACTGTGAAATAATACTTTTTTCTTTCTCCGTATATTCCAGATTCTTAGTTTCGATGCTTTCATAATTTTTATTATAAAGTGTCGTTTTCCAGTCACCCTCAACTGCATTCATCTGGCCGATTGCATAATTGATCTCATTCAGCAATTCTGTATTACCTTTTTTAACCATGACATAGAAATCGCTGCTGTCAAATTTATCCACGATACGCTCATTGTTTGTTTTTCTCATAGAAGTGGCAGCAATAGCATCAACATTTCCGCTCTGAAGAGCTTCCTCCATCTCTTCTGTCGTATCAAAATAAAATGGATCATATGTAAATCCTTTATTGCCTGCAAAATCCGCAAACTCTTTATCTCGTGAGCTTCCGTTCAAAAGTGCCACACGCATACCGTTGTAAGTACTGTAATTGCCATCCACAATCGTGCTGTTGTCACTGCGGACGGTCAGAATCCCATTATTGGTTCCGATCGGACGTGAAAAATCAAACTTTTCTTCTCTTTCCGGTGTTTTGCGGGGAGATGTTACCATATCAATCTCGCCATCTTCAAGCATCTGCTGCATATCATCCCAGCTCTTATCATATCCGACATATTCGTAATCTACATCCCAATAACGGGCCATCAGCCGAAGAAAATCATAGCCATACCCACTGCGGTTGCCTTCTTCATCCATCACATGATAACCATCCATGGCAAAGAAACCGACTTTGACAGTTTCATGCTGCGAACTGTCCTCGGCTGCATATGCAGTCTGGGGAGAAAATATCATACACACGCATACAAAAGCCAGTAATACTGCCACATATTTCTTTGCTCTCGAAATCATATTAAATCTCCTGTCTGTCTGTCTGTCTGTCTGTCTGTCTGTCTGTCTGTCAAATATATTTCTCTATACATCTCCTTGTCAACCTCCTGGTTTAATAAAATTGCACTACCGCATCAAATCCATTTGTCACTGTTCAGTGACCTGCGGTTCGGTCCCCCCCACCGGTCTTTATGCTTCTGAACTTGAAGACAGTTTTTCCTGCCTCAATCTTGCTCATATCCAGAACGTCATTGATAATTCCCAACAGATGCTGTGATGAAATATCTATTTTATCTGCATACTCTATAACTTTTGCTTTATTTCCTGCATCATGTCTGATCAAAGATGTGATACCAATGATTGCATTCATAGGTGTACGAGTATCATGCGACATTATTGTTACGTCTATGAAATAATACCGTAAAAAAGCACTGCCAGACAGACAGTGCACGTCATTTCATGCAACTGGCTGCCATTTTACAGGCCCTGTAGCTTTGCGTCCCAGACTTTCATCTGGTTTGCCGATTTCCTTATTATAGCTTTTAGACTTACGCAAAAAACTGATTTTATTATACTATAGTACTCTACTGTACACAAGAAAAACATTACCGTTTTAACGCCCAAAAACATATTGTCATTATACTGTCATTTTTTTAAAAACTTATTCCGTTTTTCAACTTCTATGATATAATGCTTTATTATAAAAACTCCAATGAATAAACTGAGGTGAACCAAGTGAAGAAAAAAACACTTGTGCCTCTTATTATTTTTTTACTGGGCATATGCCTTGTTGGTTTAATTGTATACAAAACAGACACCCATGAAAAAAATCAGAGACACATATTGGCACAATTAAACGCAACCACCTATGGTGAACGCATAAAGAATGAAATTGCAGATGGAATTGGAATTACAGATACTTTGGAACAGATCTTAATCAGTGAAAATGGCGAAATCCATCAGTTTGAGACGATTGCCGGGAATCTTATGTCTGATTCTATTGAAAGCGTGCAGCTCGCTCCTAATGGTGTTGTAACAGATATTTATCCGGCTGAAGGAAATGAGGCAGGTAAGATCGATCTGCTCCATGATAAAGACCGTAAAGAGATTTCCTGTTATGCAAGAGATAACCATGCAACCATTACGCAGGGGCCCTTCGAATTAAAACAGGGCGGTTATGGAATTGCAGTCCGCAATCCAGTCTACCTGAAAGATAAAAGCGGACAAGAGTATTTCTGGGGATTTACCATTGTTATCCTGCGTGTTCCGGATATTTTTTCAGATACAGTCAGTGCACTTTCAAATTTTGGATATGAATACAAAATTTTAAAAACAGACACTCCCTGGAGCGATACTTATAAAGTGGTTTATCAGTCAGATGGTCAAATAGATCATCCGATTTCTTACGCTTTTACAGTAGGGGATGGAACCTGGAAGCTTGAGGTAACTCCTAAAACCGGATGGAGAAATAACACACTACTGATAATTATCAGTGGTATGTTTCTTACTATAAGCCTTCTTCTGTCAGTACTTACCAGGGTATGGCTGGTAGCAAAAGAACACAAGAACAAATATAAAATACTGGCGCGCACAGATTCTCTTACAAATATTTATAATCGCTATGGATTTGATGAATTAGCAGAAAAAATAATTTCTAAAAATCCACAAACACATTTTGTGGCTGCGCTCCTTGATATTGATGACTTTAAGTTTATCAATGATATCTATGGCCATAGTTATGGAGACAAAGCATTAAAGAGTCTGGCAGACAGTATGAAAGCTTTTTTCCCATCCGATGCATTGCTTGGAAGAAATGGTGGTGACGAATTCTGCATTCTTTTACCAAATTGTACCTTTAAGGAAGCAGATAAACAGCTGCAGCAATTCACTAAGCTTCCAAAAACGTTTTCATATCACGGTAAAGAACTCGCATTTTATATATCTCTCGGATATGCAGAATATCCAACATTTGCAGCCAGCCCTTCACAGCTTATGCGCTGTGCAGATGCAGCTCTTTATGAAATAAAACTGCATGGAAAAAACGGATGTATGGCTTACAGAAAAGGTCTCCAGTCAGGAGTCCGCAAACAGCTTGGATTTGCACTGAAGGATATCTCTGAACACCTTCCAGGTGCATTTATCATATATAGAGCAGACAAAGAAGATGATGAGCTCTTTTATGCAAACCACGAATTTCTTCATATGACTGGTTATAAGAGCATGGATGAACTATTCAGGCTTACTCAAAAAAGGTTCCGCAATCTGATCCGACAAGATGAACAACAACAGATTGAAACAAGCATCTGGGAACAGATTGGCACAGGCAATGAAAATGACTATATTCACTTTCATCTTCGAAAAGCTGACGGAACTTATCTTTCCGTGCTTGATCATGGAAGAATCGTAGAAAGCCAACAATACGGAAAAGTATTTTATGTATTGTTCATGGATTGGGAAGATATGCATCTTCGTTACAGTGATAAATTTTCCGAATAAATAAAAAAAACTGCTAAAAAGTTGTGAACCGAACTTCTTAGCAGTTTTTTTACTAATCTACCAGATTGTTTTGTAACGTACTGATCAATTCCTCTATAACAATTGGCTTGGATAAGAAGCCATTCATACCACATTCCAGTGCTTTCTTTTTGTCTTCGTCAAAAGCATTGGCAGTCATGGCAAGGATGGTAATTCCCGCCAGCGCCGGATCCCTAAGGGCACGGATCTGCTTCGTGGCCTCATATCCGTTCATTACCGGCATCTGCACATCCATCAGCACCAGATCATAATTACATGGCTTCGAATTCTTAACTTTCTCCACTGCCTCTGCCCCATTTTCTGCAGTATCAACCATGAAGCCATATTCGTTAAGGATCTCCACCGCAATTTCACGGTTCAGTTCATTGTCTTCCACAAGCAGTATGCACCTGCCTCTGAAATCTGAGCTTGTCTCAGGAAGAACGGGATTCTCCTGCTCAGCCTGATTCTGGCCGATAGCAGCCATCAGGGTATCTCTGATATCTGACATAAAAAGAGGCTTCGCACAGAATGCAGTCACCCCTGCAGCCCTGGCTTCCACTTCGATGTCTGACCAGTCATAAGCAGTCAGGATAATGATCGGCGTATCATCACCAAGACTGCGGATCTGTCTGGTGACCTCAATGCCATTCATATCCGGCAGACGCCAGTCAATAATATAAGCATGGAATGCATCCCCAAGCTCCATAGACTGCCTTGCACGCAGAACAGCCTCCTTACCGGAAAGTGTCCATTCCGAACGCATTCCAACCTTCACAAGCATCTTTGTCACACTGTCACAGGTATTAAAATCGTCATCTACAACCAGAGCCTTAAGGCCCTCCAGCTCTGCAATCTTCTCTATACGGTGATTCTCAGGCTGAGTCCGAAATGGCAGACGGACAATAAATTCTGTGCCTTTCCCCTGCTCTGTCCGGACCTCAATGGTACCACCCATCATATCCACAATATTCTTGGTGATGGCCATGCCAAGTCCTGTGCCCTGGGTTCTGCTCACAGTGGAAGTCCGCTCCCGCTCAAAAGGAGAAAAGATCTTCTGTACAAATTCCTGACTCATGCCGATTCCATTATCCTTTACCCGGATCTCGTATAGTTCACTGCCTTTTACTGTCCCTGGATACTGTTTCAGCCGGACAGATACAGTTCCGCCTGCAGGAGTAAACTTGATTGCATTGGACAGCAGATTCAGCAGCACCTGATTCAAACGTGTCTTGTCGCAATAGACATCCTCATTGGTAACATCCATTGCATCCATATAAAGCTCCAGCTGTTTCGCATGGATCTGCCCGCTAATGATGGTCTTCAGATCATGAAGCACATCCGACAGACTGACCTCCGTTTCTTCCAGATGGATCTTTCCACTCTCAATCCGGCTCATATCCAGGATATCATTGATCAGTGAAAGCAGATGTTTACTGGAGGAAAGGATTTTGCTCAGATAATCTCTGACTTTTTTCTGATTATCAATATTACTTACAGCCAGTGTGGTAAAGCCGATGATCGCATTCATTGGTGTCCGGATATCGTGAGACATATTGGAAAGGAAAGTACTCTTAGCCCTGTTTGCTGTCTCCGCCGCACGGACTGCCTCAGAAAGTGCCTGATTCATTTTCCAGTCAGCAGTACGGTCTGACATAACCAGGATGTATTTCTTTTTCCCATTTACCTCACTGCCCATTGCAATATTATGGAACCCGCGTTTTTCCCCTGTTTTCTGATGAACATATTCAAAATCCCATTCTCTTTGTTCATTCACCTGGATTTCCTCAAAATAATTTTCCTCCGGATTTTCATGTTCCTCTGGATGCAGTTTTCCCAGAACACGAATATCTTTGCGAATCTGTTCTACCGTAATACCAAGCAGTTTTTCCGCATTTGGGCTTATATAGTCTGCCTGATATGTTTTTGCATCCAGCATCAGAAAAACGTCATCCACATTCATTGACAGCTTTTGAAAAAGCTCGTCTCTGTACCGGATCTGTGTGTCCTTTCTTCTAAGGCTTATCCTGTTTTTTTGAATAATAAGGCCGATAAAAAAGGCGGCAATACAGAACAAAACCGCAGCCACAAGAAGCATTGTACTACGCTGCAGACTGTTCATACTGGCATTGACAATATCCGCCTGTACAAGTCCCAGAAATACCCAGTCCTGAATATCTGATTTTTCATAGACCAGATAATAGTTTCTTTCATCCAGATTTACCAGCATCGCATCGGTGCGTCCCGCTTTAAACTTCTCCGAAAGCTCATTGATCTCTTTTTCAGACATATTGGAATGCTCTCTCAGAACACCAAAGAAATTGTACACATTCCCCCATGACTCAGAAGAATGATCGACCACAACACGGCCATCCGGATGAACAACAAAGCTCTGGGCATTTCCATTGAAAGCAGAAATGTCCAGCACATCTACGATATCAGAGTTTTCATAGGCAATGGCAATTGCATCATATTCAAATCCCTGATAAATTCCATGGGCCCTGGGAGTAGCAAAAACAAGCAGCTGAGACTTTCCGGGAACTGCTGCATTCGCTATCACATCATTTCCCTGCCGGATCTCCTCTTCAATGTTTTCCTGTAATCCAAGGTACCCGGTTTCCCCTGTCGCCATCTTGTAATCCCCGTCAGCTGACAGAAAAAAGAAATCTAAGAATCCGGCATCTTCCTGCGCTTTCTTTATATAATTACGAATTTCGTCTTCGCTGGAGGTATTCTGCAGATTCTCACCCCACATATGAAGATAGGTCAGATTCTTATCTGTCAGTTCTCTCAGCATGTTATCAGACTGATGAAAAACTTCCGTCAGATGAGAAACACTTTCCTCATAAACAGTTTTCGATACAAATCCAAAATATCGGAAAACCATCAGAACAATTCCCAGTAAAACAGCTGTAAAGACAGCTATCTGGAATGGTTTTCCCATGACAGGTTTCTTTCTGCCTTTATTATGATTCTTAATATCCATTCTTCTCACCTCAGAGTCATGTAGTCTTCAGGCTCTGCAAGAATGGCATCACCATCTGAAACATATCCTGTCCAGGTGTCTTTCACAAAGGTATCTTCTCCATCAAACACAATATTCTCATCTGCCGGATAAGCTTCCATGTGTTTAGATATCGCAAGGCAGGTTACCGTGAAAGTATCCTCGTCCTGAACTTTTTTTCCATCTTTTGTAACTTTGCTCAATATGTAACCATCATCTGTTTCTTTGACTTCCACGGAAATGCCGCTGACCACAGGCAGAGAGCCTCGGTTAAACGGAATAAATCCGCCCTCATAGCCTTCTACAAAATTTTTGACTGTCTCTTTCAGTTCTGCTCCGCTCATCTTGCTGCTGTAAGCCGAAAGACTATTTGGCATGATCATGTCTCCCGCCATTTTTTCTGTATAGCCGGCTTTCAGCACGTTTCCCGTAAAGCTGTTTCCGGTTGCAATCAGCACATCTGTTCCATAAATGCCACGCAGAGTGTTTGCCATAACAGAATATGCTTCATTACCTCCACTGCTGTGGAAACGACTGGAATAAGCCTTCTGTGAATCCAATACTATTTTCTCAGAAGTGGATTTCTCCTCAAGGAGCTGGGCATTAAATGACTGATAAGCCTGCCCTGCATCATATTCTCCTGAAATCATCTTAGACACCACATCCTTGGACACAGAGAAAAAGTCATTTGACGCAATACGGATATACATATGGTTTTCCTCTATCACAGGTTTCACATCTTTCATATATTGTGTAAGATGGAGTTCCACATCCTGACTGTAGCTTAACAGATCCTGTCCATCACTAATGATCCGGTTCTGCGCATCCTCCGAAAGCATTGTGTCCAACACCTTCATTGCTTTCTTTCGACGTGTCTCATCCTGTGTCAGATCTCGTTTTAAAGCCACCTGGAAATATGGCGTAGTCATAATCCACTTTTCACCGTTCTCCTGAAAGAATGGAAGAAACGTTGTGTTGATGCCCTGATCCTGAAACATTTTTACACCGGCAGAGCTGCCAAAGTACATGGCAAGCTTGCCACTTTGATACATTTCAACTATGTCATCATAATTCATATCCAGATCATCCTGACTCAGACCGGTATCCTGGATAAACTGTTCCATACGTTCAAAAGCCTGCGGCCAGACGGTACTATCCAGACCTTCTCGATTTGTATTATCCGGGTCACTGTAGGTGGTGCGCCACTTGCGTCCGTCTACAGAAGACAGCTCTGAAGCAGACAATCCCTGCAGTGTTTCCATACAGGTGTAATCATAATAATAGTCTGCAGTAAACCCACGGATTCCCACTTTGTCAAATGCCTGGCAGGCAGAGACAAAGCTTTCATAGTCTGTTGGCAACGGGATATCATATTTTTCAAAAAGATCCTTGTTCACTACAAAGCCATGGGCATCTGCACACACCGGAAGCCAGTTTACGCTTCCATCCTCGTTCATAAAATTGCTAAGGTATGTATCATAGACAGCGCCTGACGCATTGGTTGTGGAAAGATCCATCAGGCTGTCTTTCAAGGAACTTGCATCATGAAGTGAAAAGCGACAGCAGGTTATAATATCCGGCAATCCACCATTTTCATTCAGAAATCTGTAGAAATCAAGATCGTTGTTGCCTACAACAAATTCAACATTGATATCCGGGAGCTGTTTCTGGATGTATGGTGCATATTTTTCATACAGGCTTGTGCTCCATAAGTACACCGTGATTGTGTCTGCATCTTCTTTCTCTGCACTTTTACTGCCACATGCTGACAGTAGTGATACGGCTGTCACCATTGCCAAAAGTACAGCCAAAACTCTGTTCCATTTTATTTTTTTCATTACAAGTTCTCCTTCATTTGCCCTGTCAATATATCCAGCAATTCCTAATTTTTCATCACCCCACCAATTTATGAATTACTTTTATCAGTAATTCCACATCAACAGGCTTAGCAACATGTTCATCCATTCCTGCTTCTTTTGCTCTTATTCTGTCCTCCGTGAAGGCATTTGCTGTCATTGCAATGATCGGTACCTCCTTTGCTTCCTCTCTGTCCAGAGACCTGATCATCTTTGTGGCTTCATAACCATTCATTACCGGCATCATAATGTCCATAAGAATGACATCAAATTCACCGGGTTCACTTTTTCTGAACAGCTCAACCGCTTCCTGCCCATTCCATGCTTTGGTCACGTCCGCGCCCTCATTCTGAAGCATAAATTCAGCGATTTCCATATTCAGCTCATTATCTTCCGCCAGAAGAATATGCAATCCCTTTATAGATTTTTCGGATACATCCTTCTGTTCTTCACGTTTATCCGCATCCGGATCTATTTTAAATGGAACCCGGATCACAAATGTCGTCCCTACGCCTTTTTCACTTTCAAAAGTAATGGTTCCACCCATTTTCTCGACCAGCTTCCTTGCAATGGCCATTCCCAGTCCGGTTCCGACAAACTTTGTGCGGCTTCCCGTATATTCCTGTGCAAATGGTTCAAAAATATGTTTCTGGAACTCCTCAGTCATTCCGATTCCTGTATCCCGGCAGATAAATTCCATTGTCGTCATTCCTGGCTGTTCGGATGGGATTTCCATGCAGCTAAGATAAATATATCCATTTTCTCTGTTATATTTCACTGCATTGGACAGGATATTCATCATCACACGTTTTACATACCCCGGACTTCCAATAAGATCACGGTGTATGATTTCTTTTTTCTCCCATACAATCCGGATATTCTGTTCTGCAGCAATCTGTTCAATTACAACAAGCACTTCCTCAGAGATTTTGCTCAGATTAAATGGACTCTCTTCCAGAACAACTTCACCCGACTCCAGCTTACTCATGTCCAGAACATCATTTACCAGTTCCAGCAACAGATTGGATGCCGCTTTAACCTTTGTTCTGTATTCCTTCTGCTTCTCCATATCATCTGCATAATGGTCTGCCATATTGATCAAACCGTAGATTCCATTAATCGGAGTCCTGATATCGTGGCTCATACGATGAAGGAATTCTGTTTTTGCCTCATTGGCGGCTTCTGCCTTTTTTGCTGCTGTCAGAAGTTCTGCTTTATATTTTTCATCTTTTTCAAATTCTTGTTTCCGGTACGCCAGATTGGTTCTGTATGTCCAGAACCAGAATATGCCGGACATCAGAAAATAAAGAAAAATAACACCTATAACACTTAATGGAAGATTACAAAACACTTCCGTATCCGGAAGATATGCGTAGATATAATAATCACGCTGTTTCAGCATGATTCCATAACATCCAATTCCTTCCTTCCTAAAATGATAGATATGCTGACTGTCTGTATGCTTTTTCATTGCCTGAACAACTTCGTTGTCGGCTGTATTCTGTCCCAACAGGCTCTCATTATTGCTGGCAACAACGATTCCGTCGTCTGCAACGATAATCGTTCCATCTTTCTGGATACTATAACCATTTAAAAGCCCCTGTATCGTCAGCGTATAGTTTCTGGCAAATTCAGGAGATGTGTAATAATAGATTGCAACGATACCCGGTGCATCTTTTCTGGCGCAGGCTGCAATGTCAATAAAGGATCCATCTTCCCTGGTAAACCGTTCCGAATAGCTTCTTTCTTCATATCCGGCAAAATCCATGATAATTTCTTTTTGCAGATACTCCGTAATCTCATTAGCCAGAGACTCATCCATGCTGTATTCACAGTCCGTCTTTCCTTCTGCATCCAGTACAATGATACCATCCACCCATAGAGTCTGCAGGTTTTCCTTCAGGAAATCCCGGCTTAGCTGACCGCCGTTTTCTATTTCCATATCGATATTCGTACTCATCTGTCTGGCACTTTCAATGGCACGGAGAAGACTTTTGGATTCCGAAGATTCATTATAATGGGTGTAGGTGGAACACTGCACTTTGACATAATTTACAATCTCTACCATTCTTTTCTCTGCTTCCGCTTTCTCCGCATGAAAGAAATAAAACAGAGAGACTGCTGCCACACAGATTCCAATCAGACCACCGATCAGCTGGATTCGTTTTTCTCTTTTCATTCTCTTAATATCCAAGATCATCCACCTCCAGATACTTCTGGGGATCATCCAGATATTTTTCAATAATTTTCAGGGATGTGCCATCCTGCCGCATTTCTTCCAGAGTCTGGCTCATCTGCTCACAGATTCCTCTGTCATCATCTTTTGCAAAAGCAACACCTATCCCGGTGATCATCAAAGGTTCTTCCAGGATTCGAAAGCTTACGTCATAATCCTTCATATACTGGACAACAGATTCCTCATGCGCAGCGACTGCATCTACATATCCTTTCCCAAGAAATGTATAGATCAGCTCCCTGTGTCCCAGGCTGATCAGATTGCCCAGCTTTGGGATTCTCTCATCCGTCCGGTTCAGAAAGATACCTTCCGGTTTGGTCGTGGACTGAACAGCCAGGTTCTTTCCCTCCAGGTCACTCAGTTTATAGATATCACTATTCTCATTTACAGCGACCACCTGCCGGCTTGCTATATATGGTCCCGCCCAGCGGTAATCGTCAAGGCGTCCTTCCATGGAAAAGCAGCCCATGATACAGTCAATCTCTCCGCTCTCCACCAGTTCTTTTTTCTTCTCCCAGTTGATCTGGACAACCTCCACCTGATATCCCATTCTTTTGAAAGCTTCCGCAGCCAGTTCTACATCGATTCCCGTCGGTACACCATCCTCATTCAGATAATTGTATGGTGGATAGCTGTCGCTGCCGAGGGTAATAACAGGCTTTTCGGTTTTTTCTTTCGTGTTATCTGTGTTTTTACACCCCGCCAGGGTGACTGCTAAAATCCCTGCAAGCAGAATGCCTGCAATCACTCTTTTTCCTTTCATTTTCTATCTATCCCTAACTATCCTTTTCGATTCTTTTATGTCCGGTTACTTTCCATTTGTCACTGTTCCGTGACCTGCGGTTCGGTACCCCCCCCCGCCGGATTTTATGCTTCTAATCGTCTTTTCCAGTACCTTCATCTCAACCGGTTTTGAAACATGTGCATTCATACCGGCTGCCAGAGAATGCTGAATGTCCTCTGAGAATGCATTGGCAGTCATGGCAATGATCGGTATCGTCTTTGCCAGTTCATGGGAACTTCTGCGGATTGCCCTCGTCGCCTCATAGCCATTCATAACAGGCATCTGCACATCCATCAGGATCATGTCATAATCACCTGGAGCAGACTGCTCAAATGCCTTCAAAATCTCTTCACCATTTTCACAGATGGTACATTCCGCACCTGCTATCTTTAACAGTTCCGTCAGGATCTCTGCGTTCAACTCATTATCCTCTGCACACAGGAATTTCATTCCCTGCAGGATATTACCATCCTGCTCATCTGTTTCTTCTTGTGTCACCAGAGCAACTGTTCTATCCTCTGCAATTTTCAGATCCATGAGAACCTCAAAACAGCTTCCCTGTCCCAATTCACTCTCCACATCAATGGTACCTCCCATTGCCTCAACCAGATTCTTAGTAATCGCCATTCCAAGTCCGGTTCCCTGTATTTTATTTGTAAGGGAACTTTCCGCACGGGTAAACGCATCAAAAATTGTATCCTTGAAATCTGCCGACATTCCCATACCATTATCGCTAACTAAGAAACGGTACTTTGCATAGACAGATGACTTTGTCTCACATTCTTCTACAAAGAACTGAATTTCCCCACCTTCCTGGGTATACTTCACTGCATTGGAAAGCAGGTTGCTGAAAATCTGTATCAGGTGAACCTGATCCCCATTCACCCACTCATGTTGAATATTTTCTTTTATGATTGTAAGGGTCTGCTGCTTTTCATATATTTGAGTATGAAATATAGTGTCAAGTTCCTGTACAAGATCCAGAATAGAAAAGTCAGAATACTTGAATACTGTTTTTCCCGCCTCAATCTTGCTCATATCCAGAACGTCATTGATAATTCCCAACAGATGCTGCGATGAAATATCTATTTTATCTGCATACTCTATAACTTTTGCTTTATTACCTGCTTCATGTCTGATCAAAGATGTGATACCAATGATTGCATTCATAGGTGTGCGAATATCATGTGACATATTAGACAGGAAATCCGTTTTCGCCTTATTTGCATTTTCAGCTGTCTGTAAAGCCTCTGTTGCAACGTTCTTTGCCTTTTTCAGTTTTTGATTGACTACTTCCATTTCCTTCATTGTTTGTAAATGAAGTTCATTATTTCTTTTTTCATATTCTGCTTTTTGATCTGCAAGACTAAGTCTGGAAATACTGTAGAATAATCCGGCAAAAAGTAAAAGTATAAAACCTGCCATGAGTATTGTTGTAAACAACACCGTTTTCTGGTAATCCATCAGCACATTGTCCACAACTCCCTTGGCCACAATGCACACCAAAATGGTGTTGTTGCTTTCTATCGGGCAATACCCCAGATAATAGGGGTTCTGTTTTCCCAAAAGTGCAACTCCGGATTCTCTGTTATCAAACTTCTTTTTGAACAAATCAGCCTCTTCTTCTGTAATAGCCTGTTCCCCTTTTAAATGTTTTAACAAAGAATAATTACGCAGGTATTTATCTCCACTCTGGTTCGTATACGTAATATTTCCGTCATGATCCAGCATGAACAAATATGCTTTTCCATGATAACCTTTCAATTTTAACATGGAATCCAGTTTCGAATGATCATACACAGTTCCAATTGCCGTATAAGTTTCTCCATTGATCGTGTATTCCTGACATGGAATCGCAACCAGATAACCGTCTTTTTTCTTCTGATCATAATCAAGACGCACCAGTTTTCCAATATTGTATCCGTTCTTTAAGTCCAGCAGAAGTTTACTTGGCATATCAATCCGCATTTTTGTTCCACCTGCTGATATTGCCTGACCATTTTCCTGAAGGAATATAAGAGTACTTTCCGATTCTTTTTCCCATGCTTCAAAGAAATTTTTGTTCGTATCCGTTTCAAGAGACAGTTCCCTCTCATGAAGTAAGAATTCCTCAACCAACTGCAGCTGGCTGTAGTATCCACTCACCTGAAGATCATAGGTCTGCTGTATCTGTTCAACAACAGCTCCCATACTGCTTTTTCCATTTTCGCTGATATACTTATTAGACTTACTTATAAGATACTTGATACAAACTAAGCTTAAAAGAATCATAAGTAGTATAAGCAACAGCCTTGTTATTTTTTTTCTTTTGTTTACCTTTTGTTCTATCTCCACTTTTACTGTTCAACCTCTATATAGTCTTCCGGTGCTGACGGCTGCTGTCCATTTGACATTGCTTCGGTCCATGCACTTGATAATGTTGTATCTTTAAGCTGCTCAATCTCACATTTCAGATTTATTTTTTTCAAAACAGACATTGTGGTGTCTGTAAGAAGAATCGAGTATTCCTTTTCTTTGTCTATTTTCTTATCATTAACTGTTAAGTCCTTTAACGAAAATCCACTTTCCTCTTGATTGACGATCATTTTCATACCGGATGCAATTGGTAATTCGTATTTATTGGTTACGTAAAAATTCTCATCAGCATCAGCAAGATAATTTTCCACGAGTTCATAAACCTGTTTACCATTGATTTTTGCAACATATAATGGTGTATCTGAACTCTTCGCTGTCATCATGCCAACCCGGCTGCTGGTGCATTCTCCTTTGTACATAGAAGAAGTGAAATAATAATATGGTGCCAGAGCCAGCTGTGCATCATTTTCTTCTCTGATCGTAGTTAAAATGGAAGATGCTGCATCACGGCCATTTCTATCGTTCAGTGAAATGGAATATTCATTTTCAAAATTCACCGTTGCTTTTTCTTCTGGATCTTTACGATTCATTACACTGCGAAAAGTATCATAAGCCTGTATTTCATCCATTTCCCCTGACAGTAATCCGTGAACAGCCTCAAGACTTGCATCAAATGATTTTTGGGCGGAATATCGGATATAAACAGCATTATTATTAATTTCCTCTTCCAGTCCAGGCACATCCTGCATCATGGTTGGAACATCTGTATTCAATGAAATAACACCGCTTCCATCCGCAATCAGCTTTTGCCCCTCTTCTGAAATCATACAATCCAGCACATCCAGCGCAGTATCCAGTTTCTCCCGGTCTTTTTCCAGGTTTTTGTTAAATGCAATGTTTAAGGACGGAGTCATGTACACATAGGATTCATCCGATGTCTGTGAAAAGTAAGGAATACGGATCAGCTCCGCATCCATCTGTTTCTGCAGCTGCTGCATAACCGTCGGATGTCCATGAAACATTGCTGATTTTCCTTCGACAAACATCTGGGTTCCTGTATTGATATCAATATTGATATCTTCTTTACCAAAATGCGAGTCCTTAAGAAACTGACTGGTTTCTGAAAAAATACGTTTCCATAATACATCATCAAACTTTACTTCATCCGCTGCAGTCTCTGCACCGTTTCGCCATTCAATACCATCCAGGCTTGTAAACTCACCGATTGCTGCAGCCTGGATGATTTCATTATTAGACCAGTCTTCACCAAGATCCATGGAATACGGTTTTATGCCATTATCATAAAACTGCTGACATGCCTGTACATATTCCTCATAATTTTCTGGAATCTTTACGCCATACTGATCAAACAGTGTTTTGTTGGCAATGATCGTCTGCGGAATACCACAGATTGGCAGCCACTGGATTTCATCCTCCGCATTCTTATAATATTGCACCGCATAAGAATAATACTTGGAAACAACATCATAAGAAGCAAAATCCATAAGATAAGGCTGTAAGTCCTGTGCATCTGTTCCAGAAAATCGACGTACTGTTATAATATCCGGTAATTCATCATGTTCTTTAAAATAACTGTATAAATCGGTATCATTGTTACCTATAATAAATTCAATATCCTGATCTGGAAACTGTTCATGGATATAGGGTGCAATATTTTTCATCAAACGATTTTCCCACAGATAAACGGTAAGATGATCATCATTTATAGATACTTCTTTCTTTGACTGTCCACATCCAGACAAGACAGCAGATGCTACAAGTACACCTGACACCACTGCTATCAGACAACGTTTTGCCTTTTTCATACTTTTATTTTCCTCATTCTTTCCTGATAAAATCATTATTGTTACGTCTATGAAATAACACCGTAAAAAAGCACCGTCAGACAGACAGTGCACCTCATTTTATGCAACTGGCTGCCATTTTAAAGGCCCTGTAGCTTTGCGTCCCAGACTTTCATCTGGTTTGCCAATTTCCTTATTATAGCTTTAATCTTATGTAAAAAACTGATTTTATTATACTTTAGTGTTCTACTATACACAAGAAAAAAATTAACATTTTAACGTTCAAAAACAAAAAAAGAACAGCCGATACATATACTCGAACTGTTCTCTTACTTCCGAAGTCCACGCAGCATTGACATTACTGTTTCCTGCTCATTTGTACTCAGATCATTCCATATCCCTAGAACTTCTTTCTGTTTTTCTGTCAGATTCTCTGAATTATCTTCTCGAAAAAACTGCGATAATGTCACGCCCAAAGCTACACATATTTTTTCAAGTGTGATCAGCGACGGCAGGTTTTCCTGCTCTGGTTCATATGGTACTTACAATTCCACGTTGTATGTGATAAACTATTATTGTCCATTTAGACTACCTTTACAATCCTTTTTACAGCAAGTATACTTATTATATCGAAAAAATAATATGAAAATATCTGCAGAAATTATTAAGATATTGCCAAAACATAGAAAACAAATCACGGAGATAACAGAAACCACACTTCCCATCAGACAGATCGTCCTGCAGACCGGCTTCAGCCAGCAGTCCTATTTCGGAAAATGTTTCCGTGAAAAAATGAACTGCTCCCCACGGGAATACCGCAAGAACAGAACCGAATGCCGCTTTGTATAAAATGGCATCCGGTTCTGTTCTTTTTATTTCGCTGCGGCACTTGCCCAAAACGCTCTATTTCTTCCCGCAACCCATTTATTTTCTTTCACACAGTAGCTTCCTCTTAAACGAATATCTTCTGAAGAACTTCCGACCTCTACTGCATATCGTCCTTTTTCCACTTTCCAGTGCATATCAATGTCCAGAAAAGCCATTTGATCCGTTTTCACCTCAAAGCATACCGTTTTCTTTTCGCCCTTTCGCAGGTGAATGCGCTTAAAACCTGCCAGTTCTTTTACTGGTCTTGTCAGGCTGGCATATTCATCTCGTAAATAAAGCTGGACAACCTCATCTCCTTCACAGCTTCCCGTGTTCTCAACAGCGCAGGAGATCTGAACCGTATCTGCTGCCTTTTCATTTCCCATCGAGATATGTAAATCCGAATATGTAAATGTTGTATACGACAGTCCGTATCCAAAATAATATCTCGGTCTGTGCGGCATATTCACATAATTGGCAAAACCGATACTGCCGCTCTGATCCCAGGAGGAACCATATGGATGATTGTAATAAACCGGAAGCTGTCCCACTCCATAAGCAACGGTAACCGGAAGTTTTCCTCCCGGATTATATATTCCGGTTAAAATATCAACTACTGCTTCTGCTCCTGTTTCTGATGGACTCCATGCTTCCAGAATAGCATCTAAATATTCCTCTGCAGCATCACTGGAAATCGGTCTTCCATCAAAGTGAACGCCAACCAATGGTTTTCCAAGCTGCGCAGCCTTGCGAATAAATGCATCCTGACATTTTGGAAGGTTAATATCAGTACTGTCAATTCCTTCTCCCATTGATGCCATGGAACACGTTCCGTGCTTACCGCCAAGCGTCAGTATCACAATGTCTGCCTGCTTTGCTGCCTGCAGCGCTTCTTCAAAATGACTTTCGTCGTTTCCTGCAATCGGATAGCCATATGCATATAAAATCTCACTTTCCGGAAAGCGGATTTGGAATTCTTCATACAGATTTCTGCATTGCGGTTTCTGTCTTTTCAGGATCTGATCAAACTGCTCTGTCTCATCAGACTGAATATTGGTTCCCGGAACCGTAATAATCTCATCTGCATCTGCCTGTACAACTCCGCTTACACCTGCAATAGAATTGGCAATCGCATAGGTAGACTCCATCATACACATATGTGTGTATCCACCAAACATTTTTCTGGCATACCCGGCATGCGGTCCGATCACCGCGATTTTTTTCCCTTTTGCCGCAATCGGCAATACGCCGTCATTTTTCAGCAATACCATGGATTCTCTGGCCGACCGCAGGGAAGTGTTCCTGTCTGCTTCCTGCATTACAAGAGCATGAAGCTCTTTTCCTTCCAGCGCATAGGGATTTTCAAATAAGCCCATTCTGAATTTTCCCTCCAGAACCCGCAAAACCGCTGTATCCAAAATATGGATATCCAGTTTTCCACTTGAAAACATCTCTTTTAATTTCTCATTATAGC
Organism: Blautia sp. AF19-13LB; assembly: GCF_003479105.1. Classification (NCBI taxonomy): domain Bacteria; kingdom Bacillati; phylum Bacillota; class Clostridia; order Lachnospirales; family Lachnospiraceae; genus Blautia; species Blautia sp. AF19-13LB. The sequence continues at coordinate 46,544 of NZ_QUGO01000017.1, read as the reverse complement.
CAGTACAGGACGGCATCTCGATATCCATTCCCGCATGAAGACACATCGCACCGGCTTCTTCAAATGTTTCTCCAATATGATGTACACTATGCGCATTTCCCACTGCACCGTAATCGCTGATGCACATGCCGTCAAATCCCATTTTTTCCCGAAGCAGTTTCGTAAGCATGTTATGAGAAGCAGATACATCTTCTCCATTCACAGCGCAATAACAAGGCATAATACCTTTCAGATCTGACTCTGTGATTGCTGCCTGGAAAGGTTTTGCAAACACTTCTTCTAAAAGTCGCGTCGGCGTTTCGCTGTGTGTTCCATGAATTCCACCCTGCGAATTATGAAAAGCCACAAAATGTTTTGCCACACTTTCTGCTTTTCTTGAAGCAACTGTATTCTTTTGTATTCCTTTCGTATACGCTGCCCCCATCGCACTTACAAGGGAAGCATCTTCTCCATAACTTTCTCCAAAACGGCCCATACGCGGATCTCTTGCCACATCCAGAACCGGTGCCAGTATATGGGTAATACCACAGGCCGTTTCCTGTCTGCTCACAATTTCTGCAATCTGTTCTTCCAGCTTGGGATCAAAGCTTGCTCCCCTGCCAATCCCAGACGGAAAACTGGTGGAGTCCTGAATGAAGGCCCCGCACAATCCTTCCATATGAAAGATTGCCGGTATTCGATGGGCACTGTTTTCCATCACAATCTTCTGCACTTTTCTCTGCCATGCAGCCACTTCATCAAGTGTCTCCATCCTGCGCATTTCCAGCGTGCTTACTTCTCCCATTCCGTATTTTGTCTCCTGCTGAATTTTTTCAAAGTTATAGGCATCCTGATCAAAAGGAAAAACACAGTTAATCTGTGCCATCTTTTCATCAAGGCTCATTTCTTTGAGCAGAAGAGAGGCTCTTTCTTTGGCACCCAGTGTATGATCCCTATATGATTTCATTTAAATACGCTCCCCTTTCTCAAATAACTTCAGAACATGTAACAATCTTGCAACACTCCTTTCCAGATCTTTTCTGGTAATCCGTCTCTCCTGATAGGCCTGCAAAATCTGCCGGATCACCGGCGGGCCACCCGGCATCACAATATCATTTCCCGCTGCCACAGCATCGCCGCCATCTGCGACAATATCCATATCGCCCCAGTCAGTAACGACAACACCATCAAAGTTCCATTCTTCCCGTAAAATATGCGTACACAAATCTCGATTTCCAGCTGCAAGAACCCCATTAATTTTATTAAACGATGTCATAATAAAGGATACTCCGGCATCTCGAACCAACATTTCAAAAGGTTTCAGATAAAGTTCCCGCAATGCACGTTCCGTAAGGATGGAATCTACCGCATCGTACCGCTTCTTCGCACTTCCTCTTCGATACGTTTCCTGTTCATTCACGGCAAAATGTTTGGGGCAGACGCGGACAGGATGATTTTCCTGAACGCCCTTTGTAATCTGGACCGCACAGATTCCGGTCAGATAAGGATCCTCCGAAAAATATTCAAAATTTCGCCCGCAAAGCGGATTCCGGTGCAGATTGACTGCTGGTGCCAGCCATACGTCAACCGCTTTCTTTTCGCACTCTGCGCCAACCGCATTTCCAAACGCTTCCCACAGTTCTTTATTGAATGCGCAGGAAATCAGCATAGCCGTTGGCCAGGCCCCCGTTCCCACACCTGCCGGTCCATCTTTATAAAAAATGGAATGAATACCTTTTTCTGGCATAGCCGGGGAGACATATCCTTTTGCTCCGACTGGATGATCGTTTTTGGTCAGTGGATTTCCCTGACCATCCAATATAGTTTCCGGCTGTTCCTGTTTGCTGAACGCTGCAAATGGAATTCCAGGTCCATACCCCACACACAATGCAGCCAGCTGTTCGATACTGAAATTTTTTACTTGTTCCATTTCATCCCGTAAAAGATCATATCTTTCCTGCTCTTTTAAACCATCGGTCTCTTCTTTTTTCTTTTCATGCATTCGGACCTTTTTTCGTCCTTCTCTTGCAGATAGTACCTGCAAATGCTCTACATTGCAGTTTTGCACGCAAAGACGATTCACACATTTTTTAATTACGTAATCTTCTCTTATCTGGATTTCTCCTGCAAAAATTGTCTCACGGGATGAATTTCCGATAAAAAACTGATATTTTCCCTTTTCCAGGATATATGATGCAGATGTCTCAACATATCCTGCCAGATCCTGCATGGATATTCGGATCGAAATATTCTGTTTCTCCCCCGGAGCAAGAAGTCTCGTTTTTGCAAAGCCTTTTAATTCTTTTTCCGGTTTTTCCGACTCTGTACCAGAGCAGGACAAATAAAGCTGTATCGTTTCTTTTCCTGCATAATTTCCGGAATTTGTTACCTCCGTAATAAATTCCACCTCTTCTTTTTCCTGTTTCATCTCTTTCGGAAGAATCGTAAACGATGTGTAAGACATTCCATATCCAAAGGGGTACAATACCTGTTTCCGAAAAGTATCAAAATAGCGATACCCCAGATAAATGTCTTCCTGATACACCGTTACCGGGCTTTTCGTATATCCTGTACTTCCATTTGCCTTTGCATCCAGTCCATAATTTTCGTAAGTTAAAATTTCATCTTCCTGTTCTTTATTCCAGGTGAAATTTTCTGCTGTCGGGTAGTCTTTGAAAGACTCTGCCATGGAAAAACTTAATTTGCCAGATGGATTCACAGCCCCCGTCAGAATATCAGCTAATGCTCCGCAGCCTTCTTCGCCCGGAATTCCCAGAAACACCACGGCCTTAATTGCGGAATAGGCGTTCACCCACTGCATATCGATCATTCCATTAATATTCAGTACAACGATCACATGTGGAAAAACACAGCACACCTGTTCCAGCAGTTCTTTTTCGGATTCGGTAAGTTCATAATCACCTTTGATGTGCCTGTCACATTCTTCCCCACCGGAATTCCTTCCCAGCACAAAAACAGCGGTATCGGTAAACTCCCTGGCTTTCTGCATCAGCTGCTCCGGAATGTGATACTCTGTCCACATCGGCTGATATTTTCCAAAGATCTCATACATAAAACCACAGTTCATATTTTCTACATTTGTGATATCAATACCGTCAATCACAAACTTTTCCGATTCGTTTTTTTGATGGCTGGTGTAAAATTGTTTTAACCCTGCTTCTGCACAGATTCCTCTTTTTTCACATTCACATAAGAGATTCTTGTTTGCAAGGGATTTGGATGCTCCCGAACCGTTTCCCGAAAAAATGGTTTCTATCTGTGCCCGTCCCAAAAAAGCCACCTTTTTTTCTTTTAATGGCAAGATCTGCTCTTCATTTTTCAAAAGAACAATTGATTCTTCCACAAGTTCCTGAAAAATACTTTTTTTCATCTCTTTTCCTTTCTTTCTGCTGATGTCTTCCTAAACAAGCCTCTTTTGTCTATTTACGCAATATAACATGGACTTCATGCATTTTTCCATCCTTGAAATCAGGCAGCACAAACCCATCTGCTTTGTCGGACATATCGCAAACTGCTCCATCTGTCTTAATTTCAAGCACTCCTTTTTCCAGATGATCTGGATTTTCGATGATTACATGATAATCAGCACCTCGAAAATGTCTGGTCACTTCTGCCTTTTCCCATTCTTTCGGCAGACACGGATCGATCCGCAGTCCATCGTAATCCCGTTTGATTCCGAGGATTCCTTCGTACACCCCCATCATGCACCACGCAGAAGTTCCCGTTGTCCAGGACTGGTAGGATTTTCCATAATATCCGGGATTGGTAGAATAACAGTTTGTAAAAACATATGGTTCTGCTCCGGATTGCATGGATGGATTTTTATCACTGTCCGGCATAATTTTTTTCAGTGTTTCGAATGCTTTGCTTCCTCTCCCCACCTTGCAGTCCATCAGAATTTTAAACCCTGTAGCATGACAGTATACACCACCATTTTCAAACAATCCTGGCAGCATGCCGGACATTCTCCCTACATTTGGCGAATACTTCTGATACGGCGGAAGATTTAACGGAAATCCAAAATCATGCTCCATGGAATCCACTGCTTTTAATATCTTTGGTAATTTCTCTGCATCTGCAACATCTCCTAAAACAGCCCATGTCTGCGCGTTCAGATAAATTTTGCTTCCTTCGCTGTTTTTGGAACCAATATTCTCCACATCACTTAACGCCCGCATGTACCACGCTCCATCCCATGCATATGCATTAATGCTGTTTCGTAAGATACGATATTCCTCTGCTATTTTTCCGGCATATACCTGATCGCCTTTTTTCTTCAGTAATGCTTCTAATTCCTTCAGTGCCAGGCAGAACTGATGGGAAAGCATTACGGATTCCGCATATTCATCCGTTGTAACATTGAGTGCATCATTCCAGTCCGCAAAATAAATCCGTACCAGTCCATGCTTTCCTTTATCCTGCAGCAATCGATTCACAGCCGCTTTCACATGATCCAGAACAGCCGCCTTCCCTCCATCCTGCCATTCAATCTCCAGATCCAGGATAGAAAAGTCTCCCGTTTCTTTTATCAGCTGGCAGACAGCCCATATGATCCAGAACGGCTGATCGGAATACCGGGTATCATCATAAGGATACCACGTAAGAACTCCATGACCATCCCGAAACTGATGGCGAAGACATTCCAGAATCTCTTTTTTTGCTGTTTCCTGCCGATAGTTTAACAGGCCAACTGCAATCTGAAGATTATCGCGGACTCCTTTTTTCCCGACAATGCAAAAATCTACCTGTTTTTTCACCCAGTTATTCATCATGTGATTGATTTTTTCATCCGGCGTTTCCACGGTCAGCGAACGATATTTTTCCAGATAATGCGTTTCTGCTTTTTCAAGTTCCTTTTCCACAGCTGCAGAATTGGAAAACTTTTCCGATACCGCCCTTGCCTCTTCAAGTGATTCACTGATTCCAAATACAAACTGTAATTCTTTTTCTTCTCCTGGCTGTAGCACAATTTTATGCTGCAGCACACCGCCAAGAATAAAAAGGGCCGCTTTGGAATTTGTACAGTCTTTTCCCTTTACGACAATGTCCGGTCTCTGGAAAAGCGCGCTTGCTGATGCATCCAGCCTTGTTATGGTACTGGTTGTCCCGCAAAATGCTTCCAGATTTCCATCATATGCGTATGCCGGCTCTGATGCTGCCAGAAATGCGTTGTATCTTTTGTGCGGTGCGAAAGGATGTGCGGATCTGCAATATACACCCTTTAACTTTTCATCATAATCTGTTTCCATACAACGATACATTTCATAATATCGCGGATAAGAAAAGCCCTCCAGATAAAAGCTGACTGCTGAAAATATGCTGAGATGGCGCTGTCTTTCCCCTGTATTTTTTATTTTCAAAGTCCACACTTCCTGGTATCCTTCTTCCGGTACAAACAGCCGCCAGGAACTTGCAATATTCTGATAAGAAGACTGGATTCTGGAAGATCCAATGCTGTGTACGCACTGATAATTTTCTACTTCCGTATTTAATGGACCTTCGCCGATATTCCAGCATTCTTTGCTTTTCTCGTCTCTTAGATAGATATATCTTGCATCGTCCTGATTCATCATACACATATCTGCTTTTTCACTGAGGTAATAGCTGCGCCCATGTCCTGTCTGGGAAATCTGCGCACAGTAATGATTTTCATTCCACAGATAATTATACCAGTATCTTGGTGTTCTGGTTTCTGTTATAATGCAGGAATTTCCATCTTCTGAAAATGTATAAGGTTTCTTTTTTTCATTGCATAATGTATCGCTCATTTTCAATTCTCCTTATTTTTAACCTACAGAGCCTGCCACTGGCAGTTTCTGTAAATTGAATGACAACTGCAAAGTCGGTACAGTCTTTCCTGTACCGACCTTGTAGTTTCTCCGTTTATTTTTTCTCTTTTCTCGCAAGTACTTCTTCCCGCATCTTTGGTAATTTTTCTTCCAGATCAAATCTGGTAAAAATCAGGAACATAGCCAGGTTTACAACCAGCGGAAGATAGTTGGAAAATCCATAAATCGAATATCGCATGGAAGCAGTTGCACTTTCCAGCGATGCCTGATATCCGCCAATGGCAAGAAATGCGGATAAGATAACAGATCCAAGGCCGCTTCCCACTTTACTTCCAAATCCTATAGCTCCGCCCGACATTGCAACTAATTTCTTTCCATATTTCCATTCGTTATAATCTACCGTCATTGCTGTTAATACGCCGTACAGACACATCAGTGGAATCTGGATAAAGCTCGCCACAAGGCTGGTTGCTGCATAAACCATAAAGTTTTCCGGAATAAAGCAGCGGATCAGGGATGGAATGGCAGCTCCCATTAACCCAAGCTGAATTGTTTTTGTAACACCCAGCTTCGAAATGATCGGCTTGGAAACCACAAATCCGATTACCGTTGCCAGCATACCTGCCGCTCCTATGACTGCAACAAGATTATCGTTGCCAAAAATCCATTTTGCATAGTATGTACCCGAGGCTGCTGCCACTGCAGCGGTAATATTGGTAATCAAATTGAACAGAAGAACGATCACCCAGTATTTATTCTGCAATAACATTTTTATAGCATCTTTAAATGGAACTGCTTCCTCTTCTTCTGTTTCTGTCGGTGCTGTTTCTGATGCGTTTTCCGATTCGCTTTCAAAATCCGAAGCAAATTTTGCTTTTCTTCCATTGTTGTAGCAGATCAGGAAAAGTAATAAAACGCCAAGTGCAAGCGCAACACCATATTTGATCCATGCACTCTGTGTACCACCCAGCATATTGGTTACCGGAATTGTGATAATAGCAATGATTGTTCCGGCACCGTAGTTTCCGACTGCACGGAACAGCCCCATATTGCTTCGCTCACTCTGGCTGTGAGTACGCACAATCATAACCGCTGAAAACGGTGTGGCAATCATAGTATAAATAACTGCTGTTAAAAGAAGATTGGTAACCAGTACATAAATCAATGCCGCTGTCTGTCCTGCCTGAATCGGGACCGTAAACATCATAATGATGATGACTGCTGCAGGAATCGCCATTTTCAGCATCCAGGAGTAATATTTCTTATTCCCACCTTTGGAGTGGTCAATCATATTTCCCACCAGAACATCCGTCAGTGCATCTATAATCTTAGCGATCATCATCGCAATTCCGACTCCGCCTACCGCCATGCCGACTTTATCTGTATAAAAGTAAGTAAGCTGGCCAACCAGATTGGCCATCACGCCTAACGCTAACTGACCTCCCATATCAGCCATATAATCTCTTTTTCTCATAACTCTTCTTGCCCCGTCTGCATCATAGAGGACTTTTTGTTTCTTTTTTCCCATATCTTTTTCTCCCATCGTTTTTTACAGCCGCTGTTTTATACTTGTATTCTATCAAGTATTTTGTTTCTTTTATTACATATAGCAATTTAATATTATATATTTGGGCATTCTTTTTTTATTTTTAAATTATATTGAACACTTGGAAGATTGCCTGACAGAAGAAAACATACTCCTTTTTCTGTCTCTTTTCCTTCTATTCTTCCAATTTCATTTCCCATTGGATCTAATGCTGTAAGAACGGCCTCCTTAGCTTTTACGTAGATTCTTCCTTCCAGCGTTTCGGCATATAATTTTCCCTGAAAGTGTACTGCAGTAAACGGAAAGCCCATCATCTGTGCACCTTCCTGATACGTTGTCTTGTCCATTCCCGTTGTTCCCATCGCAGTGATCACAAATTCCTCTGCCTGCTCCAGTTTTTCCTTTCCCACTGGAAGAAGTGCCAGCGTAATCCGCTCATTTTCTGACTGGATCTCAATTTTTTCAGACAGCCGCAGACTTTCTGCTGGGCTTCCACTGAAATATCCGCAATACGGTGTATGAATTACGAACCGGGCATGTGCCGGATCAAACACCAGCTCTTTTGTATCAGAAATCAGTTTTCCATCTACCAGACCACATTCCTCCGAAAGTATCTTCCATTCTTTCATTGCCCGGTCAAGAATTGCAGCAAATTCACGATAATCTCCTGTGCCTGCGATTTTCTGAATTTCATCAAAGACAAGTGCCTGTGCTCCCAGATACACGCCTTCTCGTATCTCTTCTGCATTCTTCGCTGCCTGTTTCAGCCTGTTGTGGTCTTTATATTTCCGCCATGCGTCACGATACGGTGACCATGCATAATACACACCGTGTTCTGCCTCCGAGAGATCTGCCCCATTCAAAAATCCTGCGTTCACTGCAACAGCCGCGTCTCCCTGATAGGTATCCCCTCCGTCCAGGAATACATTTCGCATACATGTGATGTAAGGTAAAAAAGTAGTTGGCATTGCGTGCATTTTCGGCAGTGTTTTCAAATCGTTCTGTGTATATACGACATCTACACGGTTTTTAGCCGCCGATACCAGCCCTTTGAGAAATACAGATGCCATAAATCCCCACTGACAGATAACCGCCGGATCATTATATACATCAAAAACACTCCAGATTTCATCGTCCGGCTGATCGTCCGCCTTTTCTGACGTATGATAATTGTATAAAATCAGTCCGTCCCAGTCGTTCAAGCATGCATAGGCAACCGTGTGCACATATGCTGTCGAATGGAAAGGATGTTCCCCATATTCGTTCCACTCACTGAGCATGAAAGGCTTTCCTTTTACAATGGCAACGGAAGCAAGATTTAAAAGTGTTGTTGCCATAGAACCAACTCCTGTCTGCATGGTCAGCGGGTTCGTTGACACATATTCGGCCGGCCCTGCAACCAGATAGGTATTTGCCTCCTGGATCGGAAGCAGCGGGTGATTAAAATAGCTGTTATTTTCCATAAAATCCCCGTCGGTATGGCCATATACATCCGCTGCACCGGCAACCAGATTGCTTGTCACGATCGGAACTTTTACTCCAAGGGAATGAAGATAATCTTTCATATCCTGATAAAAATTACGATTCATCGTAATGCCAAATTCCATAAAATCAGCATAGCGGGCCGGACTTTCATTTTCTTCCCATTTTCCCAAAGGGTCGCATTCCGGCTGATAGAAATTACCTGCGGCTCCCTGCACAGTTCCTTTCTCCGGATCTTCTTCCTCGCCAAGCGCACATTTTCCTTCAAACGTCCATGCTTCTTTCAGACGCTCTCTTGTTCCATATTTCATCAAGAGGAAGCTGTTAAAACGATTTTGTACCTCATCCCGATATGGCTGCATCTCTTCCCGCTGATCCGTTTCCATCGTTCCTTTAATCGCAGAATCTTCATTATTGATCTGAACCGTGATCACCGCCGGATCGTCAATCAGTGCAAGACCTGTATAAGGATTCACATGACAGAGAATCTTTCTGGCATATTCTTTTTGCAGCTCTATCATCCGTTTATTGTACATGGGAAAACGTTTGATGCAGCTTCCCGCATTTCCTGGGTAGTCCAGTCCATCTCCTTCTACAAAATCTCTTGCAACGATAAGATCAATGTGAAGGTAAATACCCCGCTCTTTCAATTTTGCGACAAAATAGTCAAATCGATCCAGACCTTCCGGATGAAATTCTCTCCCGTTTCCTTTTTCATAATCTAAAAGTGGAGCTTCTTTACAGCTGGACCAGCTACGTGGTTCTTCGCTGATTGGGGCATCTGCTGCATGGAGCCGAATCACATTCACGCCCAGGCTCGCAAAACGTTCCGCCAGTTTCTCTGCGGTTTCATGATCCGGGGTATTTGATCTTGCAGCCACATTAAACCCAAGAAATTTTGCCCTTACACCATCTTCAAAATAAAAATGGCCATTCCTTGTCGTTACAAATCCATGTTTTCCAGCTGGTGCATCCAAAAGATAAGAATAATCGAGAACACCTTTATTTGGATTCGTTTTATTAATTTTAATCGGTTGTCTCATGCGTATGATCCGCCTTTCCTTTTTTCTAATCGCACTTTATCAAAAATGAAAGGAAAGATATTACATAAAAACATACAAAATTATATGTTTTCGTATTGTTATTTTTCTTTTTCCATTTTATACTTTAAATTTGGAAGTGAAGGAATCGTGAATTGCTTTGCAGAAACTTTCAAACGAAAATTTGATCCACTGCATCCCACAGATACCAGGAGAATATCATATGAATTATGTTACTTTTTGTAAAAATTACTATGCCGTTACAGGAATTCCTACGAATCTAATTACTGAAGCAGGAGCTATTTACTCTGCTTTATCAGAACAGCTCCACATCTCAACAGAGAGTCCTTATCCGCTTTATCCATCCGATTATAATCCCGAATTTCGTTTTGCATCTCCCGACATTGTATATGGCTCTGTCCAAATTGAAGCTACTGGTGAATATATCATCTTAGGCCCGGTTTTTTCCGTTCCTGTGACAGATGAGCTCGTCCGCAGTTATATGCATGACTCTGCCACGCCTCTGAAGTACAAGGAAGTAATCGCTGAGGCTCTCGCCTCCATTCCCCGGTTATCACATATCCAATTTTGTCAGCATCTTGTTTTCCTGCATCAATGTGTGAACCACAAGGAAATCAGTGTGTTGAAATTATTGGGACAGCGTGCACCCCAGCAATTGCGGCAGAGCCAGCAGCATTTGAAATCCATTACAGAAAATATGGAAAATAAAAAGATGCATAACACTTACCAGTTTGAATGCGAACTTTTTCAGTTTGTTCAAAACGGAAATGTAAATGCTTTGCAGAATTTTTTGAAGAATAATACATTACAATTAGAAGAAGGCAGACTTGCAAAAACCCCGATTCGCCATGCCAAAAATCTTTTTATCGTGACAGCAATCAAAACCGCTGTTCTTGGCGCCATTCCGGGAGGAGTAGATATTGAAAAAACATATCAGCTTCTGGATCTTTATATTCAGGAATGCGAGGCACTGCAGTCACTGGAAAAAATCCAGGCACTGCAATACTCCATGATTCTGGATTTTTGTCAGCAGGCAGGTGAAACCAAAATCCCTGCTGGAATCTCAAGAGAAGTTTATACCTGTATGAATTTTATCCGTACACATACAAACGAATCCATCTCCGTGAATGATGTCGCGGATTCCATTCAGAAAAGTACTTCCTACACGATGAAAAAATTCAAAACTGAGCTCGGCTTTACCATAGGTACTTTCATTACAAGATGTAAATTAGAAGAAGCTAAAATGCTTTTAACCTACAGTACAAAAAGTCTGGCTGAAATCAGCAGTTATCTCTGCTTTTCCAGCCAGCCTCATTTTCAGAGTTTATTCAAAAAACAGTATCATATGACTCCTTTAGAATACCGGAAAAAATCCGGTGTAATGGATACTATACGGCTTTAGTTTATCCTTTCCAGAGGCCCATTACAAAAACCTCACCTGCCGTTTTATCTTTTGTATGAAAACAGCCGATGAGGTTTTTGCTAAGAATGAACATCAGTGCAGATGATAAACCAGTTTCACAAACGCCGGATCATCATGGTTTACAATTTCACTGTGTCCGAGATGTTTGTAAAACAGAACATAAAAAAAGCTTTCAATCCTTGTTTCAATCCCTCTGAGTTCATCATACAATCTGTCGTTTTACCCCTTATTTTCTGACATTTCTGTGGAAATATACTTTTTTCTTCCTCCTTCATTGCGAATCTTTCCGGGAAATGCTATAATAGCCAAAGTTGAAAGCGCGAAATCCGAAGCATTTGCAAGCTGCTTCGGAAAAAAAGACCATCCCCCGGACAAAAAGAGAGGGGATATGTCCATCCTACGGGACATAAGAAAGGAGTTATTCTATGCCTTATGATGACGTACAAAAATTTTCAGAGGCAGCCGTAAACAAAGCAAGGCTGCTGAAAGAACACCCGGGGAAATACTTTCTCCGTGCAGTCATGGCCGGTTTCTTTATCGTGGTTGCCATGATTTTCTCCAACGTGGTAGGCAATACGTTCCAGAGTACAGATCCTGCCTGGGGAAAACTGCTTGGCGGTATTGTGTTTGCCATTGCGGTTCTGCTGATCGTTTTTATCGGTGCAGAGCTTTTCACCGGAAACAATCTTGTTATGGCTTTTGGGGCCTATGACAAAAAAGTCTCCTGGGCACAGGTTGGAAAAGTATGGCTGGTAAGCTACATCGGAAACTTTGTCGGATGCCTGATTCTCTCCGTAATTTTCGTACTGGCAGGTGCTTCCGGTACCGCCGATTATTACGCAGGATTTATTGGAAATAAACTTTCCATTCCTGCCGGAGAAATGTTTTTCCGTGCCATTCTCTGCAACTTCTTCGTCTGCCTTGCCGTTGCCTGCGGCATGAAATGCAAAAATGAAGTTGCCAAATTTTTCATGATTATACTTTGCATCACCGGATTCGTTGTTGCCGGTTTTGAACACTGCGTTGCCAATATGGCCACCTTTGTTACCGCTGCACTTCTGGTCCCAGGCGGCATTTCTCTGACTGCCGCATTGAAAAGTATGGTCATTGTAACTATAGGAAACGCAATAGGAGGCGGTGTGCTCCTTGCCTGGCCGCTTCGAATGATGAGTGCAGATAAATGACAAAATCTTTATACATTGCGGAAAAACCGAGCGTTGCTCAGGAGTTCGCAAAAGCGTTAAAACAGAATATGCAGCGCAGGGATGGATACTTAGAGTCGGATCAGTCCGTCGTAACCTGGTGCGTCGGTCACCTGGTTACGATGAGCTATCCGGAAAAATATGATCCTGCGTTAAAAAGGTGGAGTCTCGAGACCCTGCCTTTTTTGCCTGAAAACTTCAAATATGAAATTATCCCGGAAGTAAAAAAGCAGTTCACCATTGTGAGTAACCTGCTCCACCGGGAGGATATTGAAACCATTTATGTCTGTACCGACTCCGGGCGTGAGGGAGAATACATCTATCGTCTCGTCGCGCAGATGGCCGGTATCAAAGACAAGAAACAGAAGCGTGTCTGGATCGACTCGCAGACAGAAGAAGAAATCCTGCGCGGTATCCGCGAAGCGAAGGACGAAAGTGAATACGACAATCTTTCGGCATCCGCTTATCTCCGCGCCAAAGAAGATTACCTGATGGGCATTAACTTTTCCCGTCTTCTCTCGCTCAAATACGGAAGCGCTGTCGCATCGTATCTCGGCACTAAATATCAGTCTATTTCCGTCGGCCGTGTTATGACATGTGTGCTCGGCATGGTCGTACGCCGGGAGCGCGAAATCCGTAGCTTTGTGAAAACACCATTCTACCGTGTCATCGCCGGTCTTTCCTTAAATGGACGCAATTTTGAGGGGGAATGGCGCGCCGTAAAAGGCAGCCGCTACTTCAACTCTCCGCTTCTCTATAAGGAGAACGGCTTCCAGAAAAAAGAGGACGCACAGAAACTGATTGAGGAATTAAGCATGCAGAATCCTCTGATCCCGCATGTCCTGAAAATGGAGCGAAAAAAGGAAAATAAAAATGCGCCACTGCTTTACAACCTTGCGGAGCTGCAAAACGACTGTGCCCGCTTTTTCAAAATCAGTCCGGATGAAACGCTGAAAGTTGTTCAGGAGCTTTACGAGAAAAAGCTGGTTACCTATCCGCGAACCGATGCCCGTGTGCTTTCTTCTGCCGTTGCCAGGGAAATCAGCAAAAACCTGCGCGGCCTGCAGCAGTACGGTATCTGCAGCGGCCTTGCAAATGAAATTTCGCAGGGTGAAAGCTGGAAAAAGATTGGTTCCACCCGCTATACAAACGATAAACAGATTACCGATCACTATGCGATCATTCCGACCGGACAGGGCCTTAACAATCTGCGGAACCTCTCGGAACTCTCCGCAAAAGTTTATGAGACAATTGTCCGCCGTTTTCTCGGTATCTTCTATCCGCCGGCGGTCTATCAGAAAGTTGCTCTTGTCACCGAAATCGGCGGCGAGCAGTTTTTCTCCAACTTCCGCGTTCTCGTGCAGGAGGGCTATTTAAAAGCCATGCAGTATTCTTTCTTCCGTAAGAAAGAGGAGGACGACGAGGGCAGAAAGGAGGACGAGACGACTTGCGATCCCTCTTTTCTTGCAGCGCTGTCCCAGCTGCAGAAAGGCAGCGAGCTGAATCTTCTCGGCCTTTCTATCAAGGAAGGAGAAACCTCTCCGCCAAAACGCTACACCTCCGGTTCGATGATCCTTGCAATGGAAAATGCCGGACAGCTCATTGAAGACGAGGAGCTGCGCGAACAGATTAAGGGAAGCGGCATCGGAACGAGTGCGACGCGTGCTGAGATTCTGAAAAAGCTTGTCTTTATCAAATATCTTGCTCTGAACAAAAAGACGCAGGTTATCACCCCGACACAGCTTGGCGAAATGATCTACGACGTCGTACACCAGTCGATCCGCCCGCTTCTGAATCCGGAGCTGACGGCAAGCTGGGAAAAGGGACTTACCTATGTAGCGGAAGGCTCCATTACCTCCGAGGAATATATGGGAAAACTGGAAAACTTTGTGACACGCCACACGGTAAATGTGAAGCAGCTGCGGAATCAGTTCCAGCTAAAGAGCAGCTTTGATGCGTCCGCGCCGTATTACAAAAAAGCCTCTTCCACGCGCTCCCGTACCGGGAAACGTACCGCTGCAGAAGACTCCTCAGCAAAGTCCTATTCCACCGCCGGAAAAAAAGGCGCACAGAACTCCTGAAATGTGGTAAGATAAACAGGAACTAAAACAAGAAAGGATGAATCACGCATGAAAGATGCAACCATTTCTGAACTTTATGATTTAACCCAGACCATTGCCGCAAAAATCTTTGAAGGCAAAACGTATCCATGGGAAGTGCTTCCGCTCATTAAAGATTTTATTCTTGAACTCGGCGAAACACTCGATCCGGCAGAATACGAAAAACGCGGCGAAAATGTCTGGATCGCAAAAGATGCCGTGATCGCACCGACCGCTTCCATTAACGGCCCATGCATCATTGGAAAAGGCGCTGAGATCCGTCAGTGTGCCTTTATCCGCGGAAACGCCATCGTCGGCGAAGGCGCTGTCGTTGGAAACTCCACCGAACTGAAAAATGTCATTCTCTTTAATAAAGTACAGGTTCCGCATTACAACTATGTCGGCGACTCTGTTCTTGGATACAAAGCCCATATGGGTGCCGGTTCCATTACTTCCAATGTAAAATCCGATAAGAAGCTCGTTGTTGTCAAAGGCGCAGATGAACAGATCGAAACCGGACTGAAAAAATTCGGTGCGATGCTCGGCGATGAAGTTGAGGTCGGCTGTAACAGCGTATTGAACCCGGGAACGGTTGTCGGAAGAAATTCCAACATTTATCCACTCTCCTGTGTTCGCGGTGTGATCCCGTCAGGTCATATTTTTAAGAATGCGAAAGAAATTGTCAAAAAAATCTGATAATTAAAAAAATTCTCTTTTATCGAGAGAAAACCAAACCGATTGATTTAAAAGACCGCCGGAAATTTTATCGTTTTCCGGTGGTCTTTGCAATTTTTTATCAAAATATGCTGGACGAATGACCAATTTTGTGAGACAATAACCATAGGTCTGTGAACAGGCTGGAAACAGTCCGTTCGAAAGACAAAAGCTCAAATAAGTACATATTTGAAAGGAGTTTAACAATGACTTATTCACACGAAGTAGAAATGATGTGTCCGGTTGCCCAGGGCGTGCATCACGGTGCAGCTCCGATTCCGGAGGAAGCAAAATGGGTAAAAGCAAAAGAAATCAAAGACATTTCCGGATTCACTCACGGTATTGGCTGGTGCGCACCGCAGCAGGGTACCTGCAAACTGACTCTGAACGTAAAAGAGGGCGTTATCCAGGAAGCTCTCGTTGAGACCATCGGATGTTCAGGAATGACTCATTCTGCAGCTATGGCATCTGAGATTCTGCCAGGACTTACCATCCTTGAGGCACTGAATACTGACCTTGTGTGTGATGCTATCAATACTGCTATGAGAGAGCTCTTCCTGCAGATCGTTTACGGAAGAAGCCAGAGTGCATTCTCCGAGGACGGACTGGTTGTAGGCGCAGGCCTGGAAGACCTTGGTAAAGGACTTCGTTCCCAGGTTGGTACCATGTACGGAACTCTTGCAAAAGGACCTCGTTACCTGGAGATGACCGACGGTTATGTAACAGGTATCGCTCTGGATGCAGATGATGAGATTATCGGTTACAAATTCATCAACTTCGGAAAGATGATGGACTTCATCAAAGCCGGCGATGATGCAAACACAGCTTTCGAAAAAGCAAGCGGACAGTACGGACGTGTTGCTGATGCTGTTAAGATCGTTGACCCGAGAAAAGAGTAATCAGATAATTTAGGAGGATAGGAAAATGGCTTTATTTGAATCATATGAAAGAAGAGAGAAACAGATTCTGGCTAAGCTTGCTGAGTACGGAATCAACTCCATCGAAGAAGCTGCAGAAGTTACAAAAGCTGCTGGCCTTGATGTATACAAAATGATCGAAGGCATTCAGCCAATCTGCTTCGAGAATGCAAAATGGGCTTACACTGTAGGCGCAGCAATCGCAATCAAAAAAGGATGCCGCAAAGCTTCTGAAGCTGCTGCAGCAATCGGTGAGGGACTTCAGTCCTTCTGTATCCCGGGTTCTGTAGCAGATCAGCGTAAAGTTGGTCTTGGCCATGGTAACCTTGGTAAAATGCTTCTGGAAGAGGACACCGAGTGCTTCGCATTCCTGGCTGGACATGAGTCCTTCGCAGCTGCTGAGGGTGCTATCGGTATCGCTGAAAAAGCAAACAAAGTACGTCAGAAACCTCTGCGTGTTATCCTGAACGGTCTTGGAAAAGACGCTGCTCAGATCATCGCTCGTATCAACGGCTTTACTTATGTAGAGACTGAGTATGACTACTACACCGGAGAACTGAAAGAAGTATTCAGAAAAGCATACTCCGATGGACCGCGTGCGAAAGTTAACTGCTACGGCGCTAACGACGTTCGCGAAGGCGTTGCTATCATGTGGAAAGAGAACGTTGACGTTTCCATCACCGGAAACTCCACCAACCCGACTCGTTTCCAGCATCCAGTTGCAGGTACCTACAAAAAAGAGCGTATCGAAGCTGGTAAAAAATACTTCTCCGTTGCTTCCGGCGGTGGTACAGGACGTACTCTTCACCCGGACAACATGGCAGCAGGTCCTGCTTCCTACGGTATGACCGATACTATGGGACGTATGCATTCTGACGCTCAGTTTGCAGGTTCTTCTTCTGTACCGGCTCACGTAGAAATGATGGGTCTGATCGGCGCAGGAAACAACCCAATGGTTGGTATGACTGTTGCTGTAGCTGTTGCTGTTGAAGAGGCAGCAAAAGCTGGCAAATTCTAAGATTAGCCAAACTTTGCGTAAATAAAATTATTTGAGCAAAAAAGAAGCGCCGCGGGAATTTTCCCGTATGGCGCTTCTTTTTTGCTGCTTTCGATATCCTGCAAAGTTGGGCGTGCAGATTGCAGGAACGATGTTTCAAACACATGCTATATTCTTTTGATCCATGCACAAAAAACGCCTCTGAACCCAAAACGTTTCAGAGGCGTTTTTTATATCATTCTAAGCATTATTTTGCAGCGATAAACTTCTTTGCAACCAGTGTCTCTGCACAAAGTACTGCTCCGCCTGCTGCGCCGCGGACCGTGTTGTGGGACAGACCTACGAATTTCCAGTCGTAGATGGAATCCTCTCTTAAACGGCCTACGTTGATTCCCATACCGTTCTCGTAGTTGACATCCAGTGTTACCTGCGGACGGTTATCTTCTGTCATGTAACGGATGAACTGTTTCGGTGCGCTTGGCAGATTCAGCTCCTGCGGAAGGCCTTTGAAGTTCTCCAGTTTTTCGATCAGCTGCTCTTTCGTCGGTTTCTTGCGGAATTTTACGAAAACAGCTGCGGTGTGTCCGTTTAATACCGGAACACGGATACACTGACAGGTGATCTTCGGCTCAGTTGCTTTTACGATCACGCCGTTTTCAATTTTACCCCAGATACGAAGCGGCTCCTGCTCGCTCTTCTCTTCTTCTCCGCCGATGAACGGGATGATGTTGCCTTCCATCTCCGGCCAGTCTTTGAAGGTTTTTCCTGCTCCGGAAATTGCCTGGTATGTGGTTGCAACCACTTCATATGGCTCGAACTCTTTCCATGCCGTTAATACCGGTGCATAGCTCTGGATTGAACAGTTCGGTTTTACAGCGATAAAGCCTCTCTTGGTTCCCAGACGTTTTTTCTGAAACTCGATAACATCGAAGTGCTCCGGGTTGATTTCCGGAACTACCATCGGAACATCCGGTGTCCAGCGGTGTGCGCTGTTGTTGGAAACAACCGGTGTCTCGGTCTTTGCATATGCTTCTTCAATCGCTTTGATCTCATCTTTCGACATATCAACAGCGGAAAATACAAAATCTACGGTAGATGCCACATGCTCTACATCATTTACATTCATCACAACGAGCTTTTTCACTGCTTCCGGCATTGGAGTATCCATTTTCCAGCGTCCGCCGACTGCTTCCTCATATGTTTTTCCGGCACTTCTCGGACTTGCTGCCAGGGTCACAACTTCAAACCACGGATGGTTCTCCAGCAGAGAAATAAATCTCTGTCCTACCATACCGGTTGCTCCTAAAATTCCTACTCTCAATTTCTGCTCCATTGGTTTCATCTCCTTGTTCTTCTGTGGCGTACATTTGTGCGTCTCATGTCATACTATACCAATTTTTTCAAAATTGCAACTGTTTTTTCAATTTTCCTGTAAATATTTTTTATTCTGCTCGATGACAGCCTGCATCGCATCTGCTCCCGGCGCGCCGATCGTATTGCGTCGCTCCACGCAGTTTTTCATGCTGATCGCATCGTAAATGTCATCTTCGAATACCGGGCTGATCGCTTTGTACTCTTCGAGTTTCATATCATCAAGGGAGATTCCTTTGTCAATGCAGTACAGAACGAGACGGCCGACAATGCCATGTGCATCGCGGAACGGAACGCCTTTTCCAACAAGGTAATCAGCTGCGTCCGTTGCATTCGTGAAACCGTTCTTTGCACTGTTCTCCATGCGGTCTTTTTTGAAGCGCATGGTAGAAAGCATGCCATTGAACAGAGCCAGGCATCCTTTTACGGTGTCGATGGCATCGAAGGTCAGCTCTTTATCCTCCTGCATATCTTTGTTGTACGCCAGCGGGATTCCCTTCATAGTGGTGAGCATTGACATCAGAGCTGCGTAAACGCGGCCTGTTTTTCCTCGAACAAGCTCTGCGATATCCGGATTCTTTTTCTGCGGCATGATACTGCTTCCGGTGCTGTATGCGTCGTCGATGTCCACAAACTGATACTCATTGGTATTCCAGATGATGATCTCCTCGGAGAAGCGGGAAAGATGCATCATAATCGTAGAAAGAGCACTGAGGAGCTCAATGACATAGTCACGGTCGGATACGGAATCCATGCTGTTTAAGGTCGGGCCGTCAAAGCCGAGCAGCTCTGCTGTGTAAGCGCGGTCCAACGGATACGTCGTTCCAGCCAGCGCACCGGAACCGAGCGGACAGTAATTCATTCTCTTGTAGATGTCTGCAAGGCGGCCTCTGTCGCGGCGGAACATTTCAAAATATGCGCCCATGTGATGTGCCAGTGTGATCGGCTGTGCTTTCTGCAGATGGGTGAATCCCGGCATATAGGTGTGAATGTTCTCTTCCATGATTTTTTCGAGTGTTACCAGCACCTCTTTGACGAGTGCATCAATCTCGGTGATCTCATCGCGGACATAAAGTTTCATATCGAGGGCTACCTGGTCATTGCGGCTTCTTCCGGTGTGCAGCTTCTTTCCGGCGTCTCCGATGCGGTCGATCAGGTTTGCCTCCACGAAGCTGTGGATATCCTCATATTCGCTGGTGATTTCCAGTTTTCCGCTCTCTACGTCGGCAAGAATCCCCTCCAGTCCTGCAAGAATCTGGTCTCTCTCGTCTTCTGTCAGAATGCCCTGTTTTGCCAGCATCTTTACATGTGCCATGCTGCCTTTGATGTCCTGTTTATAGAATTTCTGATCAAAGCTGATGGATGCATTAAAATTATACACTAACTTGTCGGTCTCTTTTGTGAACCGTCCGCCCCATAACTGTGCCATTTTCATTCCTCTTTTCCTGTAAGTTTTTTAAATTATCATGCATTATTATACAAGCATCCAACCTTCCTTTGCAAGTCAAATCACCTACTTTCCCGAATTTCGGCGTTTTGTGTAGTTTTTTTCCAGCCGGCCCAAGATGCCGTACAATCCTGCCGCAACGAGGCAGAGGATCAGGATGGACAGGATTACCCAGTCAAGTCTGAACAGATTTGCCCACCTTTTTGCGGCAGAGACGCTCGTCAGCCGCCCGATTTGCCGCTATCCAGAGCTCTTCAGAGACGATAGCAGGAATTTTCCCCGCATAGACGTACTGCCCGCCCGGCGGTGTAGGGAGCGTTTTTCCGGTATTAAAATCGTAATGCTTCCTGTTCATGACTACGGTGCCTTTATTCATAGGATTCCGCACCATGCGGATAATGTCTGTTCCAGAGAATGGTTTTCCGGCGCGGCTGCGGACGCCCTCCGCTGCCAGAACCGCCGCAATTTTCCGTCCGCCGAGACCGTCTGCACAGAGTTCGTACATACGGCGCTTCACTGCGGCCTCCTCCGGGATGATCTCAATCGCTCCGTCTGCCGTCCGCCGGTAACCATAACTTTTTGAGGTCAGCACCGGCTTTCCATTATTCTGCTGCCGTTTCTGGTGCGCCAGATTCATCTTCTTGCTCAGCTCCCGGCTGTACTCCTCCGCCAGAATCGCCTTAATGCCGGTCAGAAGCGCGTCTTCCGGCGAATAGAATGTGTTCTCCAGATAAAAATACAGCCGCTTTCCGGCGCAGTTTAAGCGGTCTGCGAACAGATACCAGTCCCGCGTGTTCCGCATCAGGCGGTCCTGCGACTTGATTACGACGACATCAAACCGGTTCTGCTCGAGATCCTCGTACAGGCGGTTATATTCCCATCTGCCCTTCCGGCTCGTACCGGAGCGGCTCTCCACGTAGGCATCCACAAGCCTCCATCCTCTTGCCCGGATTGCCTCTTCCGCCTCCGCCGCCTGTCTTACCAGCGCATCCTTCTGATTTTCCTCCTCGGTGCTGCACCTTGCATAATAAACCGCACGCAGCTTCTCCTCTTCCATCTCCTGTCTCACTTTCCAGATGCTTCTCTTTACTATATAGAAAAAAGGACCGGAAAGTTCCGACCCTCTTTTTGTAATTTCTTTTACGGATTGCACCGTCCGCACGGCTCATAGCCTTCGGCGATCAGGTCCTCGCGCGGTCCCTGATATGTCGCCTTGTTTTCATCCTTAATCGAGCTGACGCTGGAGCATGACGGCAGGTGGAATTTCATGCTGGATGTGTTCATGACATATTCCTGCTGATCCGTCATCGTTCCGCTGCTTTCGCTTAACGTGCTGTCTCCCGTTGCATAATTAATTGAGATGCCCGGCTGATTGTTGTATGCGAAGATATGGAAGGAAATGCCCTCGCCGTCATCTTCCATGGAAAGTGCCTCCATCTCCACACCGTCCGCTACAAGGTTGTCCCCGGTAAAAATTGGTGTAACGCGGTACAGCACATGGTTTCCGGTCTCTTTGACGTAGTCGGCAACCATGTTTTCAAACGGCAGCATGCCCTCGACATTCAGATAACGTGTTCCAGTGATCAGATTCTTCTCGTTTGCATTCTCACCGGTCAGCTGGTATCCGATCAGATGGCAGCGGTTGTACAGATATTTACCTTCCACCTGATCATATTTTACCGTATGCCAGCCCGTCGGCTTTACCTGGCCGATCGCGCCGCGCTTCTCCGTCGGCATCAGATCCTGGCCAATATTCGCCTCTGCCACGCCGCACCGTCCCAGGCTGTCCAGATCGCTGTAATGCTCGTACGACTCGGTCGTCTTTTCCTCATCGGTAAAATCCGGCTCATTTCCGTTTAAAACGACATACGGTTCACCGGAAAACTCCGGAACATCAAGAACTGAAACGGCCGTCGGTGCCTGATCGGTAATCTGGGATTCCGTCATCGTATAAGCGGCCGTAACCTCCGAACCGGAATCTGCTCTCTCCGTCGAGAGAAGATCCTGCGCCTCACAGCCGGTCAGTGTCAGAGCAAGAAGCGCCGCCAGCAGCAGAAGCTGTTTTCTTAGTTTTTTCATTTCTCATATACCTCTTTCGTTATTTTCTCATGGGAATAGCCTGCAAACTCCTCCTCGGACACTTTATTCCATTTGGAAAGATCCAGGTCGAATTTCCGGTCAGACGGATAATGCCGGTTCCACCAGAAAACGATGATTTTCTCTATCTTCGCTTCCACAGCCTGCAGTCCCGTATTCTCCACAAAGCAGTATTCTCCTTCGCCTGCCTGCTCCAGAAAATCTGCCGCCGCCTGAAGTGTTACCTTCCCACTCTCCTTCTGCTCCGCGAACAGCTTTTCCGAAGCCGGATTCATCCAGAGCGTTTTCCCCTCACACAGTTCGCAGATTTTTTCCGTTACCACGCGGTCCCGCGAAACGCGTCGTCCGCCAAACTGCATTCCTCTTCGTTCTTCCAGACATACGATTCCAATCATCTGTCATCCTCCCTTCTCTTGCGTGTGCATATCTGAACACCTGACTGCCGTAGATAATCAGATAGCCAAGCCCCTCTCTTGCCCCGATAAACTCTCCGATTACAACACCGACGAGGCACAGGCCGATGTTGACCTTCCACACGGCGAGCAGCCCCGGAAACGACCACGGCAGCACGACGCGGAACAGCATATCCTTCTTCGTTCCGCCGAGTGTTGCAATCAGGCGGAGCATATCCGGCTCCACACTCTGAAAACTGCTGTAAATGCTGATCACCGAGCCGAATATCGCAACGGAAATGCCGGCCGTGATGATCGTTTTCACGTTTGCCCCCATCCACACAATGAGAAGCGGGGCGAGCGCCGATTTCGGCAGGCTGTTCAGGACTACCAGGTACGGCTCCATCACCGCAGAAAAGCGCGGAAAGAGCCACAAAAGCACAGCGAACGCCATGCCAAGTGCCGAGACAAGCAGAAAGCTGATTCCCGTCTCATACACCGTGATCCCGATATGGCGCAGAAGGTTCTGCTCCGTCAGCAGGGTCACGAACGTTTTTCCCACCCGCACAGGGCTGGAAAAGATAAACGGATCAATCCATCTCAGATCCGCCGCCACCTCCCATAATACCAGAAAACTGACGAGAAGCAAAGCCCGAAACACCCGCACCTGCTCCCGTTCTCTTTTTTTCTGCCGGAGATACGCCCTCTGAAAGCTGCTCTCCGGCGTTTTTGCCTGCTCACGCATTTTCATTCAGCTCCTTCCAGATGGCATTGAAATACGTTTTAAATTCCGGCGCACTGCGCGCTTTCATCGGCGTGCGCTCCTCCATCGCAAACCGGATCGGAATCTTTTTTTTCACATATGCCGGCCGTGCCGCCAGAACAATCACACGGTCCGCCATACTGATGGCCTCCGAAATATCGTGTGTCACGAGAATTGCTGTCTTTCCCTCTTTTTTGATGATCTTTCCGATATCATCACAGACGTTCAGCCTCGTCTGGTAGTCGAGAGCGGAGAACGGCTCGTCAAGCAGCAGAAGATCCGGCTCCATCGCCAGTGTACGGATCAGTGCCGCCCTCTGCCGCATACCGCCGGAAAGTTCGGACGGACGGGCATTGGAAAAGGATTTCAGGCCGTATGTCTCCATCATCTCCCCGACTTTTTCTTTCCGCTCGGGTGTCAGCGTGCGCGAAATCTCAAGGCCCAGCAGAACGTTGCTGTAGATGGTCCGCCATTCAAACAGGTGGTCTCTCTGCAGCATGTAGCCGATATGGAGATCCGCCTCCGTGATCGGCCGTCCGCGGCTCAGCAGAGTTCCCGCCTCCGGCTTTAAAAGACCGGAAATCAAGTTCAGGATCGTGCTCTTTCCGCAGCCGCTCGGTCCGACAAGAGCAACAAATTCCCCCGTTTTTACCGAAAAGGTCAGATCGCACAGCGCCGGTGTTTCTCCTTTCATGGTGTGATAGGACAGTGATATATGCTCTAATGACAGGATTTGATCATCCATTTTTTTGCATCCTCCTCTATCTATAAGATATCATATGCAGCTTGCATCCCAGCCGCGCTGAGGCTATAATAGAAAGGATTGAAAGATACCAGGAGGTTTGAAGATACATTATGGCCAATAAAAGAAATTACCAGAAGGAGCTGGATGCGAAGATTGCAGGACTTCACGGTGAAGTTCCGACCTTGCTGCTGCACAGCTGCTGTGCGCCGTGCAGCAGTTACGTGCTGGAATATCTGTCGCAGTATTTTTCCATTACGCTCTTTTACTATAATCCCAACATCTATCCGCCGACGGAGTACGAGCACCGCGTGGAGGAACAGCAGCGTCTGATCCATTCTCTTCCCGCCGTGCATCCGATTTCCTTCTGCCCCGGCCCGTACGATTCTGACCGGTTCTATAAACTGACACGCGGGATGGAAAATGTGCCAGAGGGCGGCGAGCGCTGTTTTGTCTGCTATGAAATGCGGCTCCGCGAAGCGGCCGAAATGGCAAAGCAGCTCAAACTCGACTATTTTACAACAACCCTCTCCATCAGCCCGCTGAAAAACGCGGAAAAGCTGAATGAAATCGGAGAACGGCTTGCCGCCGAATACGGGATCCCATATCTCAATTCAGATTTCAAGAAACGGGGCGGCTACCAGCGTTCCATCGAACTTTCCCATGAATACGGCCTCTACCGCCAGGACTACTGCGGCTGCGTCTTTTCCCGCCGGGAACGCGACGCACGGGTGGCAGCACAGGAAAATGGCAACAGCTGATGTGCTCTTTGAAGTGTCCGGCCAAAAGCTCCGTCAGGATATGCTGTACGAACTGATTTTCCTGAAACTTGTAACAGCAAACGCCCTTTGCAGCAGATCTTTTTCCTGCAAAGGGCGTTCGTATTTATGTCATATTTCTCATGATACCAGAAAACCCGCAGAACCTTACGTCCTGCGGGTTTCTAAAGAATAAGCCGAAAATCAGATTCGAACTGACGACCCCTTCATTACGAGTGAAGTGCTCTACCGGCTGAGCTATTTCGGCCTGTGAAATTCATTTCCTGAATGACACAATCATTATTATACCGTATTTTTTTGAAATTGCAAGCATTTTTTTGAAATTTATGAATCTTTTTCTAAAATTTGTTCCGCCCCACTGATTTCCCGCCGTTTCCATCCCTGTTGTTTTCACCTCCCTGTCGCAAATTTTATGCATAAACTTTGTCCTTACTTTCAAAAATTAAGGAAAACCATCCCTTTTCCTTATAAAAATTAATGTATTTTGAAAGAAAAGCATTGACAACCGCCAAAAAAGTAAGTATAGTTTTTAACTAAAGGAAGAAAGGGGCTGTTGTCATGACCATGCAATACGATAATCTGGAAGACAAGCTCAGTCAGCTTGTAGAGTATACGAAAGATTCCGGAAAGATTGATTTATCTTTATACACTGAGTACGATGTAAAACGGGGACTGCGTGATTCCACTGGTAAAGGTGTTCTCACCGGCCTGACCGAAATTTCCGATGTTATCGGCTTCGATATTGATGAGCGCACCGGCGAAAAAGTTCCGACCGATGGCCGTCTCTATTTTCAGGGCTATAACGTCGCAGATCTGATCAAAGGTATGGAAGGACGACGCTTCGGTTTTGAAGAGATTACCTATCTTCTTCTGTTCGGTTCTCTTCCGACAGAACCGCAGTTAAATGATTTCAACGAAATTTTAAGTAT
Organism: Blautia sp. AF19-13LB; assembly: GCF_003479105.1. Lineage (NCBI taxonomy): Bacteria > Bacillati > Bacillota > Clostridia > Lachnospirales > Lachnospiraceae > Blautia > Blautia sp. AF19-13LB. Next base: position 20,794 of record NZ_QUGO01000017.1, on the reverse strand, counting down.
CTACCGCGAGCTGCCGGACACTTTTGTCCGCGACGTTGTCATGAAGGCAACCAGCAAAAACATGATGAATACTCTGCAGCGCTGTGTGCTGACCCTGTATTCCTACGACGAAAAGCCGGATGACATTTCCATTCCGAACGTCCTCCGCCAGGCTTTGAGTCTGATCGCCAAAATGCCGCTGATCGCCGTTTACGGCTACCATGCATACCGCCACTACCACGAAAACCAGAACCTGATCATCCGAAATCCGAAACCGGAGCTGTCGATGGCTGAAAACATTCTGCAGATGCTTCACCCGGATGGAGATTACACTGCTCTGGAGGCAAAGGTTCTCGATGTTGCGTTAATTCTTCATGCAGACCACGGCGGCGGAAATAACTCAACATTTACGACACACGTTGTCTCCTCCTCCGGAACCGATACCTACTCTGCTGTTGCGGCTTCTTTAAGTTCCTTAAAAGGACCGCGCCACGGCGGTGCCAACTTGAAGGTTATGGAGATGTTTGAAAATATTGAAGAGAATGTTACAAACTGGGAAGACGAAAACGAACTGCGCACCTACCTGACCAAAATGCTTGATCGTGAAGCATTCGATGGAACGGGTCTTGTCTATGGTATGGGCCATGCTGTTTATACCCTGTCCGATCCACGTTGTGTGATTCTGAAAGAATATGCAAAGAAGCTTTCCGCTGAGAAGCACCGCGAGAAAGAATTTGCTCTCTATGAGTCTGTAGAACGCATTGCCGGCGAGTGTATCGCCCAAAAGCGCCGTCTGCTCAAACCAGTCTGTGCAAATGTTGATTTCTACAGCGGTTTCGTCTACGCAATGCTTGGCCTTCCAAAAGAGCTCTACACCCCGATCTTTGCTATCTCCCGTATCTCCGGCTGGTCCGCACACCGGATCGAAGAGCTTGTCAACGAAGGAAAGATCATCCGTCCGGCTTATAAATATGTCGGTCATCATCGTCCGTACGTTGCCATTGAAAGAAGAACCCCAAGAAAGACTTCCCACAGTTTTTCAAATAACTAAAAAATTATGCGAAAAGGACACCTGCCCCGTACCGTTCTGGTATCGGGCAGGTGTCCTTTTATTGCCAAGTGATCTCTCGAAAAACCCGCGGAGCGTGCTTCTCATGGTTATAAACAAAACTCTGCGTTATACCCGGATCTTTGTTCCCTTGGTGTCTCGTTTTGCCAGCTTAATCTTCGCTGTCAGAGAAATCTCTTTGTCGTGATACGTGATCGTGTAATCCATCCGGCTTGCCAGCAGATACGCATGCTCTACCGCGTCGTCCTCTGCCATACGGATACCACGCACACCAACGGCTGCTTTTTTCTTCTCCGGCACTTCACTCGTAAGGAAGCGCAGGAAGACACCGTTTTTCGTCTGCAGAACCACATACTCCTGCTCCTGGCAGACCTCGGCAAGAATCAGACGGTCCTCCTCGGATGAAAGCTTCGTCGCCGCGATCGTTCGTTTTACGACATCAAACTCGGATCCATCGACAAGTTTTACCATACCGGCCGCGCTGACGAACAGCAGCTTATTGTTCTTGATATTTTCCAGTGCATCGACGTAAATCATCTGCTCCTTCTGGCTGCTGTAATTTCCAAGGTTGTCGATCGGCGTTCCCTTGTCACGGAATCTTCCATACGGGATGTCCATTACTTTGATGCTGTGCATCATGCCAAGATCCGTAAAGACGCAGATCTTATCGGTGTTTTTGCACTGGAACACATATTTGTTCTCGTTGTGCACAGCCTCTTTGTTCCGCTCGTAAGCAGACGTATCGATCGTCTTCGCATAACCGAAGCGGTCCATCAGGAAGACAACATCCATCTCCTCGACCTTCGGCTCCTCAAGAACAATCGCCTCAGCATTCTCAATCGCCGTTTTCCGCTTGTGGCCGTACTCTTTTTTTATCTGCGTCAGATCTTCCATAATAACTTCCGACATCGAGTCGTAATGATTTAAGATATCCTCGTACTTCGTAATCTTCGCCACAGTCGCCTCATGATCTTTTAAGAGTGCTTCCACTTCCAGTCCGATCAGTTTCTGCAGACGCATCTCCAGAATCGCCGTTGCCTGGCGTTCCGTAAAGCAGAGCTGTGCTGCCATACGCTCACTTGACTTTGATTTGAAGCGGATACCATCGGTCACTCCCATAATCAGACACTCTTTGACCTGCTTCTGTGTCTTGCTTCCGCGCAGGATCTCAATGATCAGATCGATCACATCGCATGCCTTGATCAGACCTTCCTGCACCTCGCGGCGCTCCATCTCTTTGCGGAGAAGGTTCTGGTATTTGCGGGTTGCCACTTCAAACTGGAAATCAACGTGATGCTCGATCACCTGCTTAAGGCTTAACGTCTCCGGTCTTCCATCTGCCACGGCGAGCATGTTGACACCGAACGTATCTTCCAGACGTGTTTTCTTGTACAGCAGATTCGTGATCCGCTCCACATCCGCGCCTTTTTTCAGTTCGAGCACGATGCGTGTTCCTTCTTTCGAGGACTGGTTGGAAATGTCGACGATTTCCGGCGCTTTCTTGCTCTCCACAAGCCCCGCCACATCGTTCAGGAACTTTCCGATGTTCGCACCGATCATCGGGTACGGAATTTCGGTGATCACAAGATACTGCTTTCCGTTTCTGCCTTTCTCCACTTCCACTTTTCCGCGGATTTTAATCTTTCCGACACCTTTTTCGTAGATCGACAGCAGGTCATCCTGATTGACGACAATACCGCCGGTCGGGAAATCCGGTCCTTTGATGTATTTCATCAGACCTTTGACGGTGATGTCGTTGTTTTTCATGTAGGCCTTGACCGCATCCACAATCTCACACAGGTTGTGCGGCGGAATGCTTGTTGCCATACCGACAGCGATACCGTCTGCGCCATTCAACAGAAGGTTCGGCACGCGCACTGGCAGAACAGACGGCTCTTTTTCCGTCTCGTCGAAGTTCGGTACGAAATCGACAACGTCTTTGTCGAGATCCTTTAAATAGACCTCCTGTGTAATTTTCTGCAGTCTCGCCTCGGTATATCGCATTGCAGCGGCACCGTCACCCTCAATCGACCCGAAGTTTCCGTGACCGTCCACAAGCGGCTGCCCTTTTTTGAAATCCTGTGCCATTACGACAAGAGCATCGTAAATGGAACTGTCGCCGTGCGGATGGTATTTACCCATCGTATCGCCGACGATACGCGCGCACTTTCGGAACGGCTTGTCGTACTGGATGCCGAGCTCATACATGTCATACAGAGTACGGCGCTGTACCGGCTTTAAACCGTCCCGCACGTCCGGAAGCGCTCGGGAAATGATGACGCTCATCGCATAATCAATATAAGATTTCTGCATGACCTCAGAATATTCGGTCCGTATAATCTGATCTTCTGATTTTTCTTTCATCTTCCTTTGTCCTTCCTGTTAAATATCCAGCTCTGCATCGGTTGCATGCTCATAAATAAATGCTTTCCGCGGCGGAACCTCGGTTCCCATCAGTACTTCCGTCACATCGGAGGCCATACGGGCATCCTCGATCTCCACACGCTTCAAAAGTCTCGTCTCCGGATTCAGTGTCGTCTCCCAGAGCTGCTCCGGGTCCATCTCGCCAAGACCTTTGTAGCGCTGCAGCGTAAATTTTTCTTTGTGTGTCTTTCTGTATTTTTCCAGTGCTTTGTCGTCGTACAGATACTCTTCTTTTCCGCGGGACGGCATTGCCTTGTAAAGAGGCGGCATCGCGATATAGACATGTCCCTCGTAGATCAGCTCCGGCATGAAACGGTAGAACAGTGTCAGCAGCAGCGTTGAAATATGCGCACCGTCGACATCGGCATCTGCCATGATGATAATTTTATCGTAACGGAGCTTTGTGATATCGAAGTCGTTGCCGTAACCCTCGGAAAAGCCGCAGCCGAATGCATTGATCATGGATTTGATCTCGGCATTTGCCAGAACTTTATCAATAGAAGCCTTCTCTACGTTCAGAATCTTACCGCGGATCGGCAGAATCGCCTGGAAATTACGGTCACGCGCCGTCTTTGCGGAACCGCCCGCAGAATCTCCCTCGACGATAAAGATCTCGCACAGCGACGGATCCTTTTTCTCGCAGTTTGCCAGTTTGCCGTTCGTATCAAACGAATATTTCTGCTTGGTCAGCATATTTGTCTTGGCTTTTTCTTCGCTTCTGCGGATTTTGGCAGATCGCTCAGCGCAGGCAAGAACATTTTTCAGCACTTCGAGATTGCGGTCGAAATACAGCGGAATCTCCTCGCCTGTTACTTTTCCGGCGGCCTTTGCCGCATCCGGGTTGTCCAGCTTCGTTTTTGTCTGGCCCTCGAACCGCGGATCCGGGTGCTTGATCGAAATAACAGCGGTCATACCGTTTCGGATATCCGATCCCGTAAAGTTATTGTCTTTTTCTTTTAAGACACCGATCTCTCTGGCATAGCTGTTCATAATCGTCGTAAAGGTCGATTTGAAACCGGAAATATGGGTACCGCCCTCAGCGTTGTAGATATTATTACAGAAGCCGAGCACGTTTTCCTGGAATTCGTTGATATACTGGAACGCACATTCTACGGTAATGCCCTCAGATTCCCCTTTGAAATAAATCGGATCGTGGATTGCCTCTTTGTTCTTATTCAGATCGCGCACAAAACCAACAATGCCGTCCGGCTCGTGATACGTCAGGTGCTCCTCTTTTCCATCGCGCAGATCGGAAAAATAAATGGTAAGCGCCGGGTTCAGATATGCAGTCTCATGGAGACGGCTTTTGACCTCTGTTGCGGAAAAACGTGTTTTCTCAAAGATTTCCGGATCCGGCAGGAAGTTGATGCGGGTTCCTCTGTTCTTCGTTTTTCCGATCTTCGGCAGCAGCCCATCCTCATCGAGTTCCTGTACGGCAACACCTCGTTCGTAGCGGTCGTGGTAAACCCAGCCGCCGAGGCTGACCTGTACGTCAAGATAGGTGGAAAGCGCATTGACAACCGAAGAACCGACACCGTGCAGACCGCCGCTTGTCTTGTACGCATTGTTGTCGAATTTACCGCCGGCGTGCAGGGTTGTAAAAACGAGACGCTCCGCCGGAACGCCTTTTTCATGCATGCCGACCGGGATTCCGCGGCCGTTGTCGGTCACGGTCGCCGAGCCGTCTGCTTCAAGTGTTACGTGAATGGTGTCGCAGTAGCCCGCAAGATGCTCGTCCACCGCATTGTCTACAATTTCATAAATCAGATGATTCAGGCCTTTCCGCGAGGTACTTCCGATATACATACCAGGGCGCTTACGCACTGCTTCGAGACCTTCCAGCACGGAAATACTGCTGGCATCATACGTTTCTTTTTTTGGCATAACTGTTCTATCCTCACTTATGTGTTACTGTCTTTTTCTCTTAAAAATACTTCTGTCTGTCCCCTTTTGGGGCACAGTATTTTATTATATCATTTTTCTTCCCGGAATAGCAAGATTTTCTTTAGAAGAAAGAATCTCCTCCGTTCATCAGCTCCTTAAAAGAAGTCACGTAGCGGTCTGCTTCCTGCTCCATCTTTGCGCGGTTTCCTTCCCCGCTTCTGTCATACACGCCCACAGCCGCAAATCCGCCCATTTTGGCGCCGCGGATTCCCGCTAGGATATCTTCATATACCACACACGTTTCCGGCGGAAGAGACAGCTTTTCAGCCGCTTTCTCGTAGATATCCGGAAAGCCCTTGCCGCGCTTTACTTCCGAGACGGTGACAAATGCTTTAAAATACTCATAAATCCCATTTCTCTTTAAGGCCGGCTCATACAGCTCCGGGCTCGATGAGGTAGCAACCGCCATGCGGATTCCTTTTTCTTTTAAATAGCGGAGATATTCTGCTGCCCCGTCTTTTAACTCCACTTCATACGTATAGGCGTCGACCGCCATCTGATGCCACTCCTGAATCAGCTCTTCCGGCGTTTCCGGAAAGCCGAACCGTCTGATCGTGTAGCGGGCAGCCTCCAGAAAGCCGAGCGGTGTAATCGCCTCCTGATAATCCGGCGGAACCTCAAGTCCTCTCTTCTTTAAAAATGCAATATCGATGTCATCCCAGACCCGCATCGAGTCGAGCAGTGTTCCGTCCAGATCAAAAATGGCTCCTTTGTACTGTTTCATTTGTCTTCTCCTTCTCTATTCTAATCTTTTTTCTTTCTTTTTAGAACGTATTTCTGTTTTTTAGAACATTTGTTTGTTTTATCATACCATAACTGGCAAAAAATGCAAGTAAAATGCGAATTTCGCTACTTTTTGAAATTTTTTAAATTTTTTTCAAAAAAACACTTGCATTTTCTCCAGACATCGTGTATTATAAGCGAGTACGGTTCGTTGGTCAAGAGGCTAAGACGTCGCCCTCTCACGGCGAAAACAGGGGTTCGATTCCCCTACGAACTGTTGAAGGTTCGCAGGATGCCTTCTCTCTTAAAAATCCTGTTTTAAGCGACATGGTTCGTTGGTCAAGAGGCTAAGACGTCGCCCTCTCACGGCGAAAACAGGGGTTCGATTCCCCTACGAACTGTTGAAGGTTTTGCAGAATCCCTTCTCTTTAAAAATTCTGTTCTATATCATACGGTTCGTTGGTCAAGAGGCTAAGACGTCGCCCTCTCACGGCGAAAACAGGGGTTCGATTCCCCTACGAACTGTTGAAGGTTTCACAGAGTTCCTTCTCTTTTAAAAATTCTGTTCTATATCATATGGTTCGTTGGTCAAGAGGCTAAGACGTCGCCCTCTCACGGCGAAAACAGGGGTTCGATTCCCCTACGAACTGTTGAAGGTTTTGCAGAATCCCTTCTCTTTAAAAATTCTGTTCTATATCATACGGTTCGTTGGTCAAGAGGCTAAGACGTCGCCCTCTCACGGCGAAAACAGGGGTTCGATTCCCCTACGAACTGTTGAAGGTTTCACAGAGTTCCTTCTCTTTTAAAAATTCTGTTCTATATCATATGGTTCGTTGGTCAAGAGGCTAAGACGTCGCCCTCTCACGGCGAAAACAGGGGTTCGATTCCCCTACGAACTGCTTTTAAACGGAGCCTGCATGGCTCCGTTTTTTGCTGTGCTGATTTTTTTCTTCCTATCATAAACGCCAGTAAAAAAGCCCGGCAGTTTTCTGCCGGACTTTTCCTTTTTTCTGACAACTCTTTTATTCTGCGTAGATCTTAACCAGTTCTTTCAACATTGCCATCGTCTTTTCCATCCCCTCAACGGTAATGTGCTCATACGGTCCATGGCATGCATATCCGCCGGTTCCGATGTTCGGGCACGGCAGACCCATGAAGCTTAAGCGTGCGCCGTCTGTGCCGCCGCGGATCGGAAGAACAATCGGCTCCATGCCGGCTCTTCTGGCTGCCTCTTCGGCATTCTCAATCAGATGGTAGCAAGGACGGATCTTCTCAGCCATGTTGCGGTACTGCTCTTTGATCTCCAGTTTTACCGTTCCCTCGCCGTATTTTTCATTCATTGCTTTTTCAATCCGGCGCAGATTCTCTTCTTTTGCTGCAAATTTCTCTGCATCGTGATCACGGATGATGTACTCGGACTCGGCATGTGCCACATCGCCGGACATACTGGTCAGATGATAGAAGCCTTCATATCCTTCGGTATTTCTCGGGGACTCTGCTTCCGGCAGAAGAGACTGGATCTCGCTTGCAACAGCGATTGCATTGATCATCGTGTCTTTTGCTCCGCCTGGGTGGATGTTAAATCCGGTCACCGTGAATTTCGCTCCGGCTGCATTGAAGTTTTCGAATTCGATTTCTCCCTCTGTGCCGCCGTCCACGGTATAGGCAAACTCCGCGTCAAAGCCTGGAACATCAAAAAAGTCAGGGCCTTCACCGATCTCCTCATCCGGTGTAAATCCGATGGAAATCGGACCGTGCGGGATTTCTCCGGCAAGAAGGGCTTCTGCCAGTGTCATAATCTCTGCCACGCCCGCCTTGTCGTCTGCACCGAGCACCGTTGTTCCATCGCTTGTGATCAGCGTTCTGCCGGCCAGGGATGGAAGATGCGGGAATACCGAAACCTCCAGTGTTCTTCCGCTGTCAGCCAGCTTCAGATCCTTTCCGTCATAATTTTCATGTACGATCGGATTTACCGCATGATCTGCAAAATCAGATACCGTATCCATGTGTGCGATAAATCCCAGTTTTGTCTTTCCTTCGTATCCTTTTGTTGCCGGAATTTTTCCATAGACGTAGCATTTATCCTCTACACGGACATCCGATACACCGAGCGCTTTCATTTCTTCTGCAAGCTGGTCTGCCAGGACTCTCTGGCACGCGGAAGACGGATGTGTTCCGCTTCTTTCATCGCTCGGTGTCGGCACTTTAACATAATTCAGTAATCTTTCATATGCTTTCATTTTCTTCTTCTCCTTCTTATTTCATCAGCTTCTGGATGGTTTTGCAGAGCTCATCCACGGCGCCTTCTTTTCCCTGCCGGATATCCTCCACAACGCAGGATTTGATGTGGCTGGAAAGCAGTACCTTGTTGAAGCTGTTTAATGCAGACTGGATCGCGGATACCTGGGTCAGGATATCGACGCAGTAGCGGTCGCTCTCCACCATTTCCCGTATTCCGCGCACCTGGCCTTCAATTCTCGAAAGACGGTGGATCAGATCTTTGTATTCTTTTTCGTCCCGCACTTTTTTCCGGTCGCATTCACTGCAGTGTGTACAACATTCACCCATGAGGTTTCCTCCTTGTGTTCCGTCACTCTATATACCCCGTCTGGGTATGAATTTATGATACTCTTTTGCCCAGGCTTTGTCAATCTTCGATTTTTGCCGCAAGCGCGCCGTACAGCTTCTGGTTTACCAGACTTGCCGCGCTGCACTCCGCCTCCGGCGCGTTCGCCGACGGCTCTCCGCAGAGATCGACCGCGAGCACCTTTCTCCCCGCAAGACAGTCCTTTGCAAGGGACAGCAGCTCATCCACACGCACATTTCCCTGATCCCAGTTCGTATCAAGCTCCTCCTTTGACAGAATGTCCTTATCGACCGACAGATATACCGGAAATGTTCCCGCATGGGATGCAAAAACCTCTTTGATCTTCGCCGCTCCGCTTCCGTCGTCGAGCTCTTCCTGTGTCACAAACCAGACATGCTCCATCGCTTCCGTTTCCCGCACCAACGCCTCCGGCGGGCCGATTACACAGATTCCTTTGATGTTTTGATACGCCCCGGCAGCATCCCGGATCCAGGAACCGCAGGAGAGCACCGGAAGAAGCGCCGGCGGCTGCATATCGGTATGGTGGTCGAATACGGCTAAAAACAAATCTTCTTTTTCCAGTCCCAGCAGCAATTTGCTCATATAGTGATAATTGCCAGAATCCAGAAGGCGGATCCGCGGCAGCTCTTTCGTTTCTTTTTTTCGGCCAAGTTCCGCTTCCAGAAACTGCTCCGTCTCCGGATCGAGATAACCGTCAGTTCCCCGGAGCTCTCTCAGATCCCAGATCTTTCCCGCCTGCTCCCAGGCATATCCTTCGGACTCATAAATTCCGGAAAGGCTAAAACAAAATGGTTTCATCTTCTCTTTTACTCCTGTTATTTATTTAATGGATTCAGCTTTCTTCCCGCCGTCACAAGAAGAACGGCTGATATCAGAAGCTGCAGAACGGCACTCGCCTCCGGCAGATAATGGATCAGCGGATTCTGTCCGTAATTTCCAAGCAGATAGCAGAGCTGTTCCATCTCTCTTCCATTCCCAAGCTGGCGGCTGATGATCCCCGCAAACGAGGTAAACGGATTGAAAAGAAGAAGGTAAATTACACCTCCTACATCGATCTGCTGATAAGCTGCCGTCATCTCCTGCTGCAGCAGTCCTGCGTAGTAGGCAAGCCCCGTGCAGGCGCATATTCCTACGACCAGAAAAACGACAATGACATAGGAAAGAACGGTCGCCAGTGTGGTCCGCTTAAAAACAACCGAACAGAAAATGCCGATACTGCCGACAAAAATTCCGGTCAGAAGAAGTCCTCCCGCCATCAGAAGCAGTCCGCCAAGGCCGATACCGCCGAACACCACAACAAGGGACAGCACCGGCAGTGCCGAAACCGTCAGTATCAGAACAACGCCAAGCGATGCCTCCAGCTTTCCCGTAATGATTCTCCACGGGTTCAGGTTCGTCGTCAGCAGCACATCCAGCGTTTTTTTCTCACGCTCCAGCGAAATGCTTCCTCCCGCAACCGCCGGAACCGAAAGGACAACGAGAATAAACAGAAGATACGTCATCAGAATATAGCAGTTCATCGGAACGCTGTAGCTGACCGGTGCCAGATAGCCAAGCTGGCTGCTCTCCCCGAAATAGCAGACAAACGCAACCACGGCAAGCAGCAGATTGCAGACAAAAATAATCCAGGAAATCCGCGATGACCGCGAGTTCCGCTTCATTTCTTTTTCAAATACAGGATTTAACCGCACGTTTCGTTCCCTCCTTATCCGATCGTGTTTCCGAACGTTTCTGTGTTTCGGCTCTTCTGTTCCGTTTCCCCGGTCAGATGAAAGAACAGGGACTCCAGGCTGTTGTGTTCCCGTGCAAATGAAACCACAAGGATTCCGGCATCCACCAGTTTCTGCAGCAGATACGCCTCCTCCTCCCGGCTTCCCGAAAACCAGGCCGCAATCTTGTTTTCATCCACAGAAAGGCGGCTGACCTGCGGATCCTGCCGCAATAGTTCCAGCGCCTTTGGCACCTGGTTCAGCACAGTGATGCGCAGCGGATTGGAGCTGTCGATCGCAAGCATAATGTTTTCCAGCTTTCCCTGCTGTACCATGACACCTCCGTTGATGACACCGATGCTGGTGCACAGATCTGCTAATTCCGAAAGAATATGGGAGCTGATCAGAATCGTATAATCCTCCCGCGCCAATCGCTGCAGGAGAAGCTGAAAATCCTTTCTTGAACGCGGATCCAGACCGGAATTCGGTTCGTCCAGCACCAGAAGCTTCGGTTTATGGATCATCGCGCGCGCCAGACAGAGCCGCTGCTGTATGCCCCTTGAGAGCGAATCCACCATCTGCTCCTCTTTTCCCGATAGTTCGACCATCTCCAGCACTTCCCGCGCACGGACAGTTCCTGCCCGCCCGTAAATTCCATACGATGCGGCAAAAAATTCCAGATACTCTATCACGCTTAAGTTTTCATAGACGCCAAAGAAATCAGGCACAAAGCCGATCAGGCTTTTCTGCTTCAGAATATTTTTTGTCGTCCGCACGCCGTCCAGCCACAGATCGCCGCCGTCGCTCTTTAAAAGCCCTGAAATAATGCGCAGCGTCGTTGTTTTTCCCGCACCATTCGGTCCGACAAAGCCGTAAATATCGCCTTTTTTTACTTCCATATCAAGACCGTTCAGGGCATATGTTTTTCCGTATTTTTTGGTCAGTTTCTCAATTTTCAGTATCGGCATTTGGCTCCTCCGTTAACAGATTCTCCAGATATTGCTCCGGTGGGATCTCTTTCGCCTTTACGATCAGATTCGGTGCCTCATAGTATCCATAATTTTCATGATACTCTTCTCCCTTTTCCTCTTCGGAAAGACGGTACCGCACACGGATCTGGTTGTCCGCATTCACATACTGCGCCTCCAGTGCCGGATCACTCGCAAAATCGATCTCCCAGTCGGAAATTTTATCATACGTTCCCGTCTGAAAATTGTACAGATCAATGATTCCATTGAAATTCCGGATCTTGGTCCCATCCTCCGTGCGGGCTTTCTCGAAAGCAAGCGAAAGAATGGTTCCCCGTTTTCCTCCCCCGCCGGTTTCTGCCGCCTGGATCTTATCTTCTAACGCCGTCATCGCATACGGCCAGAATGCAGGATCATAGATTCCCTCGGAATCCGGCTGCATCACGCCTTTAGCATACATTCCATACAGACACCAGATGTTGTTGTTTTCAAAGACACCGTTCAGATAATACGTTACTTCTGTTTCCTCTTCCGAGATTCCGCCGGAATTCGGTCCCATTTCAAAGCTTACCGTGTTTCCGCCGTCCCATCCGCTGTACTCCTGCGCATACGGACAGTACACAACGCCGGCCTCTTTCATGTCCACAAACACTTCCTGATAGTAATACGAGATTCCATACGCTTCGTATCCGCTGTCAAGCTGGAACGTATCGTCATTGCCTGCCAGCTTTCCAAAGAAAAGGCAGTTGTCACTCCGGTTCGGCATGTGATTATAGATGACGCCGTCCAGATAATTTTTCTCTATCTCCGGCAGATCTTCTGCCGCACTCCAATTTCCGAAATCCCGCACGCTGTCCGCTTCTATTCCATCCAGCGTGATCGTCTCCCCGTTTTTGATGTCTCCAATGAGGGCACAGTAACCTGGAACGGCGATCACACAGCTCTCCAGATCATAGCCTGTCTTATTTTCCACGGTTCCGCTGATCTTCTGATCCCAGAAATGAAACGTGCCTTTCAGTCCTTCGCCTTCGTCCAGCGTTTCCATCCGCTGCATGCCGAACTCATTCAGGGCAAATGCAGCCTGATTGGAAATTTCTGCCCTGTTTTTCTGTTCTCCGAAACTGATCTCCGTCTTTTCATATTCCGCATCCTCCGTTTCCGGCTGTGCCGTGCTGTTGGACATATAGTCCATACGGTTGTACGTCACCAGATCGTAGGACGGATCCAGATACAGCTCATAGGAAGCATTGTACGGCGCCTGTGCACAGAAATTAATGTAATCTTTCTGGTATGTATCGTACTGCCAGATTTCTCTTACATACGTCAGCACCGGGGCCTTGAGCCTCGTGCTCTGGCCAAACAGACTGATCAGCATAACAAAGACGGCCGAGCAGGCACAGATCGCCCCCCAGAGATACTGACGTTTTCCTGTTTTTTTCAAAAAGAAATACAATCCCGGCCCTGCCAGAACCAGATAGACCAGAATCAGGCCGCCGTACAGCACCGTATTCGGACGGTTCCGGATCCTAGTGTTTTCCAGAAGATCGGAAATCGTATAGTATTTCTGATAATTCGTATTTCGTTTTGCCAGAAGGCGGCTGGTGGTCTCTTCGTCCAGAATATTTTTCAGAAAATCTACCGGCGCTTCTTTAAACGCACTGCGCTGGCTTTCCGCAAATGTCTCGTTTCCCGAAAAGGTAATCAGAAGGCCTCCCTCTGCCTGCCAGAGATCAATTTCTTTCTGGAGTGTCTCATCCAGTTCTTCTTTTGACTGCTCCAGAAGGATCAGCACATCCGGCGAATACGACTCCGCAAGCCCGACAAGCTCCTCTGCCCGGACAGATGCAGCTTCCACCTCATAAATCCCGTCGTTCAGCGTAACTCCATTCAGCTGCTGCCCGTAATTAGTTTCTTCTTCCACAACGCAGACTTCCACCTTGGACTGGAAGAAGCCTTCACTCGAAATCGTTTCTTCCCGACTGTACACCGTGTCCCTCTGGCTGTTCTCCAGGCACAGGACACAAAAAGACGTATTTTCCACCAGAAGCCCTGCCGAAAAAGTCTTTGTAACGGTTCCGTTCGCCGGAATATAGATTGGAAAACGGTACGTAAAAAGGCTGTTTCTTCCGTCGCCCGACCGCTTGACCCCCAAAAACAGTTTTGAGAGAATGCCTTCTCCACTGTTTCTGCGGTAAATCGATTCCGCGGCGTTTTTTATCTGAAAAACAAAGTATCCTTCAAATTCAACAGCGCTCTCATTTGTGATTGTCACACGAATCGGTACGTGATTCCCATCCTGATAGTTTCCTTCGAATCCATAAGAAAAATCAATCTGGTATTCCCCTGCGTAGCTGTTGGCAAGAAACTGCTTTTCTTTCCCGCCGCTTCTTCCGCCATCCGACGGCGTGTTCTGATAAAGTTCTGTCCGCGTTGTCATCGCAGACACCCTCTGAACTCCCGCCAGAAGCAGAATCAGCAGCAAAATACCGGACAGACAGCAGATTTTGCTTCTTCTTTTCCTGTTCATCGCTTTTCGTCCTCTTTCTTCCCCTTTGGCATTCCGACCGGCAGTTCCACCTCAAAGACGGTTCCCTGCAGATCACTTTTTACCCGCACCTGTCCATGATGCAGTTCCGCAATCTGCTGTACAATCGCAAGTCCAAGTCCCGTCCCGCCGGTATCGCGGCTCCTCGACTGCTCTGTCCGGTAAAATTTCTGGAAAATATGATCCAGTTCCTGTTTTGGAATGATCCGTCCGTAGTTAATGACACGCGTGACCACATATTCGCCCTCTTTTTCCATTGAGACGCGGATCTGTTTTCCTTCTTTTCCGTATTTGACAGCATTGTTCAGCAGATTTCCAAAGAGCCGTGCCAGCAGCTCACCGTCCGCCTCGAGAAAAATCGCATGTTCCGCATGCAGAAATTCCACCTGAAGCTCATTTTTCACAAAAGACGGCGTCATCTCGTCGAGCATCTGCTCCATCAGCTGCACCAGATCAAGTTTTCCGAGATGCAGCTGCATCTCTTTGTGCTCCAGCTTGACGAATCCAAACAGCTCGTTCGTGAGCTGCTCCAGACGGAGTGCTTTCTGATAGGCAATATCGATATAATGATTTCTCGTCTCCTCATCCAGATCCGTCCGCGTGCGCACCCAGCCGAGATAGCCGATAATCGAAGTCAGCGGCGTACGGAGGTCATGTGCCACGGATGAGACAAGATCGTTTTTCGTATGCTCCGCGATCCGTTCCCGTTCCATAATTTCCTTGATATTCTGCTGCATCGTATTTAAGTTCTCCGCCATCACAGAAAACTCGTCATTTCCCTTTACCTCGATCGGATGATCAAAATCCCCTGCTGATATCTCCTTTACCTTTTCCAGAATCTTCCCAATGTATCGGATGGTTTCGCGCATCAGGAAATAAAAGGTCAGGCAGAACGAAAGCAGCGCAGCCGCCGTCAGAATCATCGTCCGCACCGATGGGCGGAGGCCTCCCGGTCCGATCCAGGCGCTCCGGTAACCGATGTTCATCAGTCCATTGCCGAAAAAGGTCAGAATCCCGTCGGTAAGCGTCACTACAAGCACCGTGACAAGTGCACTTACAATCAGATCAAAGACCATCCTCTGGCTGAAGTTTTTTATAAAATCAGGCTTCAATTTTGTATCCCACTCCCCAGACTGTTGTAATAATCTTATCTTCTCTTGTGTCGTCTTTCATTTTTCCGCGCAGACGGCGGATATGTACCATAACCGTGTTGTTCGCCTCATAGAATTTTTCATGCCAGACGCGCTCGAAAATTTCGTCTGTACCGAACACGCGGCCCGGGTTGGAGGCCAGCAGATACAGAATATCAAATTCAATCGGTGTCAACTTGATGCTTTCTCCGTAGCAGACAACCTGATGGGTTACCTTGTTGATTTCCAGATGCTTTAAGGAAATCACTTCCTGGCGCTCGTGCGGCTTCGACGGATTCAGTTCGCGGTAGCGGCGGAGCTGGGATTTTACACGCGCCATCAGCTCCAGCGGATTGAACGGTTTTGCCACGTAATCGTCTGCTCCCGTTGACAGACCGACGATCTTGTCGATATCCTGCGTTTTGGCACTTACCATGATGATCGGAATGTTGTTCGTCTCCCGGATGCGGCGGCACATCGCAATACCGTCCATATCCGGCATCATCACATCGAGCAGCACCAGGTCGATTTTTTTCTCCTCCAGAATGCGGAGTCCCTCTTTTGCACTGTACGCTTTTAATACCTGAAATCCATCGCTGATCAGATAAATTTCCAGCAGATCCGCGATTTCTTTTTCATCATCCACAACTAAAATATTTGTTTCTTCCACGTCGTTTCCATCCTCTCTGTTTTTAACTACCGTAATGGTACCATGAATATTCAAAAAAATCTTTACTTAATTCTTACGTCTGTATTATCTATTATAAAAAGAAAAGCCTCCTTCCACAAGAGGCCGCTTTTCTTTTCTTCTTATATTTTTTATCTTCGTACTGCGCGGCGGTATACCACAAGAGAAACCGCTGCGGAAATGACCTCTGTGATCCAGAAGGCATGCCATACGAAAACGCCGCCTCCCAGATGGGACAGCAGGTAAGCTGCCGGGAGAATGACAATGACATTTCGGCAGAGGGAAATGATCAGGGAAGATCCGCCTTTTCCGAGTCCCTCCAGCGCACCGGAGGATGTGATGGAAACTGCCGAAATCAAAAAGCCCACGCTGATGCGTGTCAGCGCCTGTCCGCCAAGACGGATGGTCTCCGGATTGCTGCTGAACAGTCCGATCAGCTGTTCCGGAATGGCAAGGCAGATGCCGGTTCCAATAAGCATGATCACCGCACACATAATCAGGGTAATCTCATAAATCTTCCGCACACGCTTATGCTCGCCTGCGCCGTAGTTGAAGCCGATAATCGGGCGCATGCCCTGTACAATGCCGTTTGCTGTCAGATAGATGAACGTCTGCAGCTTGTAGTAAATGCCGAGCACGACAACGTAGCTCTGGGAATACACGGCCAGGATTCCATTCAGTGCGGAAATCAGAAGAGACGGCAGCGCCAGGTTCAGGATCGCCGGGACGCCGATCGCGTACAGTCTTCCGACCAGATTTTTTCCTTCTTTTAAATATTCCGGACGGATTTTGACCGAAATCGGGCGGATCTTGTAAATGATCCAGTAAATCACGACCGGTGTCACCTGACCGATGCCGGTTGCAAGTGCCGCACCCTCAATTCCAAGACGCGGGAACGGTCCGATTCCGAAAATAATGAGCGGATCCAGAATGATGTTGACAATACAGCCGACCATCATACCGGTCATCGTCACTTTCATCCGGCCGACTGCCTGAAAAACCTTTTCAAAGTAAAGGTTTGCCATGATTGCTATGGTAAACAGAAAGATAATCCGTGAATACCGGACACCAAGATCGATGACAGTTTCGGAAGAAGAAAACATCCGCAGGAAACGCTCGATGACCAGAAGGCTTCCGATCGTTAAAATAACCGCATGCAGCATGGTAAGGGCAAGGCCCTGTGTTGCAGCACAGCCGGCTGCCTTTTTGTCACCCGCTCCCAGATAATACGAAATCACCGCATTCAGTCCGATTCCAAAACCGATGGCAACGGCATTTACAAAATTCTGTACCGGATAAACCAGGGAGAGCGCCGTCATGGCATCTTCGCTGATCTGTGCGACAAAGAAGCTGTCCACAATGTTATATAAGGAATTGACCAGCATCGAGATTACCATTGGAAGCGCCATCGAAACCAGCAGTGGAAATACTGGCTTTTCTTTCATAAAGTTTTCGTTCATTATTACCTCCATTTGTGATCTTTTCTGTTGGTGGGCTTACGTGCAGGCACGGACTTTGCTCCATTGCCACAAAAAAAGCCACGCAATTATCTGCTTTCGATAATTGCGTGGCGAAAAGAACTTTATTACAAGTTGAAAAATCCACACCAAGTTTGAGAGCAATATACCACACTTTGCCCGGGCTTGTCAAGATTTCTCCTGTAACTTTTTTTATTCTACATTTTTCAGTGCCTCGTCCATCGGAATCTTTTGGATGTGGCGGAACTGCAGCACAGCGATAACAGCATACGCCGCAAGGCCCATCAGATACATTTTTCCGTAAATTGCCGGATCAATATAGTATGTCAGCCAGCCGCTGTACTCGGAAAGCATAATGACATAAATCTGGCGGATCAGCGCGGAGGCAATGATCAGGCTGACACCGATTGAGACGATCACAACCCAGGTTGTCGCCGTCAAATACAGACTCAAAATTTCCCTGTTCTCGTAGCCGAGAATCTTTACCATCGAAATCGAAGTCGTATTCTTCTCGATGATCAGCTTCGTCAGCAGATAAATCAGCAGCATGAACAGTACAATCGAGAAAACATTGATCAGCTGGAACATTTCTCCCATCGACACATTGAGCTGCCGTGAAATCTTTGTCATATCATCTTCCGTAATTTTCGTCGCGATATACGATTCCTCCAGGTCCGTGATCGGCTCGTTAGAGAAATAGCCGTTAAAGTAGTCCTCTGGATGATCGAATTCCTCGCAGAAGACATCCATCTGCAGAAATACCGCAAGGGCTCCCGGGTAGGCATAAATGCTTTTTACTTCAAAGCTGTACGTTTTGTCCTCATATGGCTCTTTCAGTTCCAGTGTATCGCCGACTTTCATTCCATATTTTTCGGCATAACCGTCGGAAATCGTCACGCCGTCCTCAAACAGTTCAGCGGAAACATATTTGCTGTCTTTCTGAATTCCATATACCGAAATGCTCTCGCCCTCCCGGTTTTTCGGAATATTTTTCAGCGATGTAAGAGCAAACGTTTCCACGCCTTCCGTATTTGTCTTCAGCGATGGCGTCAGAAGTTTCTGCACAATTCCCATCAGCGTGTACTCATCATCCTCATCGATCGGATCCGGAACATTTAAAATATACTGGTAATCTGCCAGCATATTTTCCACCGCCTCCGTCTGGTAATGTGACAGCAGCGGTTTCATCATCATACCGAACAGCAACAGAATATTGGCAAATACGATACCGAGAAACAGGGTAAAGTAACTCGATTTGTTCTGCAGCAGGATCCGCAGACGAAACCGCGAGAAGAACCGGAAGTTCGGAAGACGCACCGCATGGCTTTTTCCTTTCTTTGCAAAATCGTGGCGCAGAAAACGCAGCGGTGACAGACGCAGACGGCCGGAAATCAGCACCGCGTTGATCACAAACATCAGAATTGCCGGAATTACGGTCGTGAGCAGAAATGCATTGGCATTCCACCGCGTCTGATATGTCGGCAGACTGTAGCTTCCATAATACATACCGGCGCAGATATCTTTAAACACGGTGTATCCCAGAATATTTCCAATCACCGCCGACAAAATCGTAATCAGTACCGGCAGGGACAGATAATGCAGCAGAAGTTCCCGTCTCGTATAGCCGGATGCGCGCAGCGTTCCGATCACCGACGCTTCTTTTACAATCGTATTGTTTGTCGTAACTGCAAAAATGAACGCCATGATGGCAATCAGGATGTACAGCAGTACCTCCACCATCACCTTGTCACCGCCCATATCGTCGCCGGTAAATTTGATTGCCTGATTGCCGTAGCGCGGCAGATAACCCGTCAGCGAGGAATGAGCCGCCAGAACCTCGACGAAATCATCGGACCATTCTTTTTCCTCGTTTTCATCTTTCGGTTCCGTATCATATTTCCAGGAATAGCAGTATTTGATATGGTCATCGGTAATGGCATCATACCCTTCTTCGGTCATGATTCCCACACCGAATTTAACCGCATCGAACATCATGTCACTCGAATTGCTGAACAGCGCACTGTAATCCGAAAGTGCCACAAGACCGGTAACCGTCAGTTCTTTTTTATCAACCGAGATCACATCACCGACCTGCAGGTCATTATTGTCCGCATACATACGGTCAATTGCAATTTCATCCTTCTGCTGCGGCATTTCGCCTTTCATCAGGCAGACCAGATTGACCTCTGTTCTGTTTTTAAAAAGACGGATCGTGCTCTCTGGTTCCGAATCCAGATCCGTGTCGGCATCTTCGTCTTTATAGAAATTCTCGTAAATCGTTACCTTCTCTTTTTCCAGCCGTGTTCTCTGGTTGTCGGTGAGCTTCTGTTCTGTTGTAAAATTTCCGTTTTCCACGTTGTATTTTTCAAAGCTTTCATCGTAAGCATACAGCATGCTCTCATCCGCAACGAGAAAACCGGACACAAAGCCAATCGTCGCCGTCATAAACAGAAAAATAACGAGATATTTTCCAATATCGTTCTTCAGTTCCCGCAGCAGGCGTTTTCGTAATGGATTTTTCATACTTCCACCCCGCTTTACCAGTCCAGATCGCCGGCGGCGATTTTGGTCTCATTGACGTAGTTTTTACGGATCTGGCCGTCGCGCAGACGAATCACGCGGTCCGCCATGTTTTTGATCGCATCATTGTGTGTTACCATGATGACGGTGTTGCCGTACTTCTGATTGACGTCCTCGATCAGCTTCAAAATTTCTTTTGAAGTATGGTAATCGAGTGCACCTGTCGGCTCATCACAGAGCAGAATGCTTGGATTTTTGATGATAGCTCTTCCGATTGAAGTACGCTGCTGCTGACCGCCAGAGAGCTGGTTCGGCAGCTTGTCGCGGTGGTCATAGAGCCCCAGTGTCTTTAACAGATCGTTGATGTCGAGCGGATGATCGCTTAAGTATGCGCCAACTTCCATATTTTCTTTCACCGTCAGGTTTGGAATCAGATTGTACATCTGGAAAACGTATCCTAAATGTTTTCGTCTATACCGTGTCAGCGTTTTTTCATTCATATCCTCAATTTTTTCGCCTTCAATCACGATCGAACCGCTGTCCGCCTCGTCGATTCCGCCGATAATATTCAACAGTGTCGATTTACCGGAACCGGATGGACCGAGGAGAACACAGATTTCACCTTTTTCCACAGAAAACTGAATTTCCTTTAAGACCTCCACACGGCTTTCACCGGTTCCAAAACTCTTCTTCAGGTTATTAATCTCAAGAAACATAACTTTCCTCCCTGCATCTTTTTTCCTGAGTGTGTAAGAGTCTGTTTTGTGTTAGACTCTTCTAACCCCATAATACTGCTTTTTCTGTGAAATGAAAAGCGCTGTTAATGAGTATTTTTTCTCATTAGCAGCGCTCTTTCTTTTATTTTTTAACAGTAAAAAACCATCGGATCTCTCCGATGGTTTTTCCGATATACCTTCAAAACCGCATACACTACACATCTATCATTCCATTTTTTGTGAACACAACCATTCAGGTCAAGCCCTCGACCGATTAGTAACAGTCAGCTCCA